>CAZXNP010000227.1:0-3935 GCA_964642035.1 uncultured Anaerolineales bacterium
CAAGGAGCAAGGCGGGAGGCGTACCCCCAGAGGTACGTGCCCGCCGCAGCGACGCTGTCCAGGACCGATGCAGCGCGGGCCGAATGCCAAAGGGGCTTTTCGGCCGGCCCCCTAGGAGCCCCACGTCAACCCGGGCGTCCTGGGATCCGAAGGCGGGGCCCGCCGTGCTTGGGAAGTGACCGGCTAGCGCCGGAGGTAGCCCTGCCCCGGCGGGGCGAGAAGTGCCCATGAGTGGACCGACGCCCATTCCTCGGCTGCGAGCCGTAGCCTTGGCGGGCGCCTTGGTGCCCATGGCCGTCACTCTGGCGGCCTTCGCCACCTCTCAACACCGGGCCCACCGGCGCCTCATGATGGCGGAGAGGGCGCAATCGGCGTCGGAGCTTGCCGGCATCGTCGACGGCAGCCTAGAAGGGGCCATGCTGGCCCGGGAGCCGGCCGCGTTTCGGGGCGCCGTGGAGAGATTGGGCAGCGAGCCGGGAGTTCATCGGCTCCTGGTCCTCAATCGCCAAGGCGAGGTACGGGCTGCCACGGACGCGGGGAGCGTGGGAGAGATTCTCACCCGCGCGGATGCTGTCGCCGCCGCTTGCGCCGACCGAGCCGTGGCTGCGGGGGCCCCGGTATCGGATCTTGCGTCCACCGCCAGCGGCCGGGTGCTCCGCGACTGCCGGCCGGTGCAGAATAAGCCGGCGTGCCATGGGTGCCATTTGGCGAACAAGGAGTACAACGGCGTCCTGGTGACGGAAGTGCCCCTGGCAGAACTCGATGCCCACCTGGCCGAAGACTTGCGAAACACTGCCCTGGCGGCGCTGGCTGCCCTGGCGGCCGGCGGGGTTGTGGCTTCCTTGCTCGTCGGTCGGGGCGGACTGGTGGAGGAGGTGGAGCAGCGCACTCGAGAGCTGGAGAGGGTCAATGTTGCTCTCCGGGAGCAAGAGGCGTCGCGGAAGCGCCTCCTCAGGCAGCTGATCAGCGCCCAGGAGGACGAGCGCCGCCGGGTGGCGCGGCATCTTCACGATGAGCTTGCCCAGTCCCTCACGGGCCTGATAATGACGATGGACGCCGCCGATCCGCCGCCGGCAGGTTCGGCGGGGGATCGAGTGCGGTCCCAGCTCGGCCGAACCCGGGCCTTAGCCAGCCAGGCCTTGACCCAGACGCGCCAGCTGATCCTCGACCTGCGGCCATCGATCCTCGACGATCTTGGCCTGGAGCCGGCCCTGCGGTGGGCCGTGAATGCCCATCTGGTGCCCTCGGGCGTCGCCGTGTCGTTCCGCTCCCATGGCCAGCCGTGCCGCCTGGGCACCGAAGTCGAAACGGCTGCATATCGAATCGTGCAGGAGGCCCTCGTGAACGTGGCGCGCCACGCCCGGGCCAGGCATGTGGCTGTGCAGGTGGAGTGGGAGGACGACCGGGTGACTCTTTCCGTCGAGGACGACGGCGTCGGGTTCCGGGCGGCTGGCGCCAGGGCGCACCTCGGGCAAGGACTAGGGTTCCTCGGCATGCGCGAGCGAGCGGACATGATCGGAGCAGTCCTGGAGATCGAGAGTCGGCCCGGCTCCGGCACGGAAGTCCACCTTGTGGTGCCCACGGCGAGGGCTGCCCCATGAATCCCGTGCGGGTGCTAATCGCGGAGGATCACTCCATCGTGCGGGAAGGTGTACGACTCATCCTCGAAGCCCACGAGGGCTTTGAGGTTGTGGGCGAGGCCACCACCGGGGCCGACGCGGTGCGCCTGGCCGCCGAACTGCGGCCCGATGTCGTGTGCATGGACATCAGCATGCCAGGGCTCGATGGGCTGGAGGCCACTCGGATGATCCGCAAGCAGTGCCCGGGGGTGGCGGTTCTGGCCCTTACCGTCCATGACAGCGACGAGTACTTCTTCGAGATGCTCAAGGCGGGGGCGTCAGGGTACGTGCTCAAGGGCTCGAGCGGCGACGAGCTCGTTGAGGCCCTGCGGGCCGTCGCCCGCGGCCAGGCCTTCCTGAACCCATCGGTGGCCCGCAAGATAGTGGACGACTATTTTCGCCGCGCGGCGGAAGTCAAGGCCCGGCACGACGCCGGGGTGCTCAGCCCTCGCGAGCGCGAAGTGGTCGCGCTGGTAGCCGATGGCCTGTCGAATAAGGAGATCGCTGAGCGCCTCGTGATAAGCATCAGCACCGTCCAGACCCACTACCAGCATATCCTCGAGAAGCTGGGCTTGGCCAGCCGTGCCGACGTGGTGAAGTACGCCATCCGTCAGGGCCTGAGCGACCTCACGTAGGAGTCCGGCCACCAACCCCTGACGGCGCATAGTGCGGCCCGATGGCGCCCCGCGCCACCCCAAAGTGGCGCCTCGCGCGATGGCCGCGCCCCCATGCCGCCAGCACACTGGGTCACGCACCGTCTGGAATCCAACGGCGGCGCTCGGAGGTGGCACATGAAGGTCTGGATGAATCGCGACTTCTGCGATTCCACCCTGTCTGCTTGCGAGTCGTGCTTCGGCCAATTCGTCCGCACGGCCGTCCCCGACCGAGCCTGCATTCTGGCCTACAAGGACGACGGGTCCGACACCCTCACCATCTTCATGCATTCAGGCAAGCACAACGAGATGATCGTGATTCCGCCCGACATGCGAGATGAGGTGGCCTACGAGGGCTGGTCGAAGTTCGTGCACTTCGAGCCGGAATTCCTCCATAAGTCCTCGGGAACGCCGGAGCCCGCGTAGTGCGCCTGGAAGTCCGGCCGAAAAGTCCCTCGGCGTTCGGACCGGGCTCCTAGGTTCCCAGATCGCGTCTATTGACCGCCACGAGGCTCGCGGCCAAACAGGTCAGGCAGACGAGGCCTAGCACTGCCACGTCGTTCCAGTTGACGCCCTCGAGAATCGGGACGTGGCCGTGATAGTAGTAGAAGACGGATAGGGGCCGAAGCGTGTCAGCTGTTGTGCTGAGTCCCCCGAGGGTGTTGACTAGGTAGGAGATGAGGGCGAAGAGGGCCGTGGCCCCCGCCGCCAAGCCTCGCCTCCCTGAGGCATTGGCGAGGAGCAGGGCCACGGAGCCCAGAGCCATCGCCAGCAGCCACAGGTGAAGGCTCACGGCGGCCAGTCCGCCGGCGTCCAGTTCGTAGTTGTACGCCGCCGAAGCCCCCCACAAGCCCACCGCCTGGCTCGCCGCCAGCAAGGCGGTTGCGGCTCCCATCGCCACGTATTTCTCGACCACGAGGCGCGTCCGGGTCAGCGGGTAGGCGAGCACAAGATCCAGGGTGCCGGCCTGCTCCTCGCCGGCGACAATCGAGATGCCGAAAGCGATGGTGAAGGCTGCGAGGATCACCGGCCCCGTCAGCAGGAACAGCTTGGCGTCGAGGAATCCGGCGGCGGTCGTGAAGTTGGACACCTGGCCGACGAGGGGCTCCAGGTACGGTGGCAGGTCCTTTAGCATGTCATCCAGCGCCTGATTGCCCTGAATGGACGGGAAGAACGCGCCGAGGTAGAAGGCAAAGCTCCCTAGACCCGCCATCCAGTAGACGAGGCCTCTCCGGCGCTGTGCCAGGGTCTGGAACAGGATCCACGGCACGAGGGTCGCGAGGCCCGACGACGAACCCCCTCGGCGCTCCGCTGATACCCTCATGCGACCCCCAGATCCCGGCGGTTGACGCCGAGGATGCTGAGGCCGAGGAAGGCCAGGCTAGCCGCCATCATGACGGCCGCGTCCCGAGCGGAGAGCCCGTTTACCACTGGATGGGCTCCCTGGTACACATAGAACAACGACAGTCGCTTGATCGAGTCGAGAAGCGCGGATAGGTCGCTGTATGCGTACACCAGGTAGTTGGCCAGCCAGCCCAGGGCGACCAACCCGATGGCCCGACCCCGCCTGCCCGTCCAGGAGCCCGCCGCCAGCGCGCCGCTCCCGACGGGCAGCCCACACCACGCCAGTGCCACGTATGGCTCAACGACCGCCACCGTGGCC
>CAZXNP010000228.1:0-3934 GCA_964642035.1 uncultured Anaerolineales bacterium
CGGCGCGAGTCGACGCCGGCGAGTGCTCTGGCGACGGCTCTGGCTTTGGCAAAGCGCATTCGCAAGACGCCCGTGCTCGTTGCGAACCGTGAAGGGTTCCTGGTCAACCGGATCTTTGTCCCCTATTTGCAGGAAGCGTTTTGGCTGCTGGAAGAGGGCGCGGAGGCGAGGGCGATTGACCGGGCGGCGATGGAGTTTGGATTTCCCATGGGGCCGCTAGCGTTGATCGACATGGCGGGCCTCGATATCCTAGTGGACGCTCAGCGCGTGTTAGCGCGAGCCTTCCCCCGCCATGGGCCCCTGTCAGCGATCGTGACCGACCTTGTCGAGCGTCGCCAACACGGCCAAAAGAGCCAAGCTGGCGTCTATCGGTACGAAGCACGTGATCACACACCGCGCGACAATCAGGTGACAGAGCAAGTCGTTCACGCAGTTCGGCGGCGGGCACGGCGCGAGGCACGGCACGTCGACGACGCTGAGATCGTCCAAAGACTTGTCTTGCGCATGGTGAACGAAGCCTATTACGTGCTTGAAGAAAACGTGGCTCGAAGCGACGCAGACGTGGACGTCGCCATCGTGCTCGGCACAGGATTCCCCGACTTTCGCGGAGGGCCACTGAGATACGCTGCCGACCTGGGGCTGGACCAGGTGCTGGCGAAACTTGAGGATCTGACAGAACGTCATGGCGAGCGATTTCGACCCGCTCGGCAATTGCGAGACCAAGAAGGAGTGATTTGATGGCTTCCGAACCGGAACGCAAAGACTTCCGCGCCAACAAGCAGATGCGCGGAGTCATGGGCAAGTATTTCAACGATCTGGCTCAAGCACCTGAAAAGGGCACGAAGATCGCTTGGTGTACGAGCGTCGGACCTGCCGAACTGCTCAGATCGATGGGCTTCGAGGTTTACTTCCCGGAAAACCACGGAGCCATGCTGGGCGCCACACGCATGGCCACCGACATGATCCCACTCGCCAACGCGCAAGGCTTCTCGCCCGATATCTGCTCCTACCTGACCAGCGATATCGGTTCGTACCTGAAAGGCGAGACACCCTTGCAAAAGATGGGACTGAAAGGGATCCCGCGAGCCGACGTGCTGGTCTTCAACACGAATCAGTGCCGGGATGTCAAAGACTGGTTTCAGTGGTACGCCCGACAATGGGACGTGCCGTGCATCGGGATTCATTCGCCGCGGGCTATCGGTGAAGTCGATGAGACGTTGGTTGGATATGTGGCCAATCAGACGGAAGCTCTGATCCCGGCGTTGGAGGACGTGGCCGGTACAAAGTACGACATTGACAAGTTGCGCCAGACGGTCGATCTCGCCAAGCAGTGTACCGTGCTCTGGAAAGGCGTGCTCGAAGCCGCGGCCCACGTCCCCGCTCCGATTACCTTCTTCGACGGGACGATCCAAATGGGGCCCGCTGTCGTGTTGCGCGGTCAACAGGAAGCCATTGACTACTATCAGGTCCTGCTTGCCGAACTGAAGGAACGAATCGCCGACGGAGTCGCTGCTGTCGAAGACGAACGGTTCCGCGTCTATTGGGAAGGCATGCCCGTGTGGGGCAAGCTGCGCGATCTGTCGACACAATTCCTCCAACTGCAGACCTGCGTCGTCGCCTCGACCTATTGCAATAGCTGGATCTTCGAAGCGCTCGATCCGGCCGATCCGTTTCGGAGCATGGCGCGAGCCTACTCGAGCATCTTCATCTGCCGCAGCGACGACAGTAAGGAGCAATACATCGCAAACATGGTCGACAAGTACAGCGTCGACGGCATCATCTACCACGATGCCAAGACTTGTCCGAATAATTCGAACAGCCGCTACGAGATGCCGCAGCGTTTGCATCAGAAACTTGGCAAGCCCTACCTGATCCTGAACGGTGACCTGAACGACCTGCGACTCTATTCCGAGGAGCAGAGCCGGACGAACATCGAAGCCTTCGCCGAGCAACTGACGGAAGTGTGATACGGTCGGCCGGGTGGCCGGGGTTGGAGCGACGTGAGGAGCGAGACCCCGGATGAACGACTCCGGGGCTTCCCTCCGGTCCAGCCCCGGCCACCCGGGCGCAACATCAGCAATTTGTTGTCGATGTCGAAAGTGACAGCCTAACGCTGACTCGGGCCGGCAACTACGAGCATTCACAAGGAGCGTGTACGTCGAACGATGCCGTACTTCTGCGGTGTGGATATTGGTGCTTCCGCCGTCAAGCTGGTTCTCGTGGACGAGGACCGGCAGACGATCTCGCGCGCCCTGTGCAAATCGGGAATCAATTACGCCCAGTCAGCCGATCGTTGTTTGAGCGAAGCACTGGCTCAGGCGGACCTGACCCGCGAGCAGATCGCCTTCGCCGTCTCGACGGGTTACGGACGTCACAACGTTCCGTGGGCCGACGATTCGGTTACCGAGATCGCCTGCCACAGTGCGGGAGCGTTCTTCCATTTCCAGCAGGCCATGACCGTCGTCGATATTGGAGCTCAAGACAGCAAGATGATCCATCTGGATCAGAACGGCCGTCGCCTGAGTTTCAAGATGAACCGGAAGTGTGCCGCCGGCACGGGTGCGTTTCTGGAAGAGATCGCCCTGCGTCTGGATCTGCCCGTTTCTCAGTTGAACGGTCTGGCCGAACGTTCGACTCAAGAAGTGTCGCTGGGCAGTTTCTGCACGGTTTTTACGGCCACCGAGATCTTGGAGAAAATCCGTGCCGGCGAACATGTCGAGGACATCGCCAAGGGAGCGTTCCGCGCCGTCGTCAAACGCATCCTGGAAATGGGATATGTGGAAGGAACACTGGTCATGACCGGAGGCGTCGTTGCCCACAATCCGCTGCTGGCCAGGTTGATGGAAGAGGCTTTCGGCGCGTCGGTCCGTATTCCCCCTGACCCGCAGTGTGTCGGAGCCTTCGGTGCCGCTCTGACTGCCTGGAAACGCTGTCATGAAGGAGAGAAAGGAGACACCTGATGCTGATTCAAGACCCACCTGTTTCCATTTCTGAAAAGCTGTGCATGCTCGGGACCAATGCCTACCCCTTGTACCTCTATCGCGGTGATTCCGGAGCAACGATTTTTGAGGGCGGCGTCGGTGCCATGGGGCCGGTCGTCCAGCAACAGCTTGAACAGCTTGGTGTCCGCAACGACTTGATCCGGCAGGTGGTCGTCACGCACGCCCATCCCGATCATGTCATGGCCATCCCTCTGTTTCGCGAGCTGTTTCCCGGTGCCCTGGTTCTTGCGTCGGAAGCCGCCGCCAAAACACTGTCGGTCGAAAAAGCTGTCGCCTTCTTCGCCAAGATGGACAACGCCGTCACCGATTGGCTGGTCGCCTCACACCAGATCTCAGACAGCCAACGTCCCGCTCCGCTCAAACAGAACCAGATCGCCATCGATCAGCAGTTGCGCGAAGGTTCGCAAGTCGAAGTCGACGACGGCGTTGCGTTCCGGGTCCTCGAAACGCCCGGACATAGCGCCTGCAGTCTGAGCTTCTACGAACCGGTCAGCCGGACCCTGATCATCTCGGACGCCACCGGCTATTACATGCCGCAAGACAATACCTGGTGGCCCAACTATTTCGTCGACTACGGCGCCTACGTCCATTCAATCGAACGCCTGTCGGCCATCGACGCCGAAGTCGTGTGCCTGAGTCATAACGCAGCCATTCGCGGCACCGACGCCGTAGCCGACTACTTCCGCAACGCACTAACCGCCACACAACAATATCACCAGCGCATCGTCGACCTCATTCGCTCGGGCACATCTGCCGAAGACATCGCCTCCGTCCTGGGCGCCGAAATCCACGCAAAAACGGGCCAAATGAACGTCGACTTCTTCTGCAAGAACTGCGTTTTGCTCGTCAAGCGCTCCCTAGCCCACGAAGGCCTCGACACGTGAACTTAACCGGCTGCGCCGGGATCGCTGAAGCCGACAGAGTGGCTGCCA
>CAZXNP010000229.1:0-2387 GCA_964642035.1 uncultured Anaerolineales bacterium
AAGTTACC
Organism: uncultured Anaerolineales bacterium; assembly: GCA_964642035.1. Lineage (GTDB taxonomy): Bacteria > Chloroflexota > Anaerolineae > Epilineales > Epilineaceae > CAZXNP01. The sequence continues at coordinate 9 of CAZXNP010000229.1, forward strand.
AGTGACTAATAACTAAAAAAAAATGCGCCCGTGGCTTAATTGGATAGGCTGGTTGTCGGATACGGTAGTGCATGACGAGAAAGTGTTAGTTTTACTGGATCGGGAATGAGTTTATAGTGTATAGTTATACTGTCATTGAAATACTCAATTCTTTTAATCCCCCAAGGCGATTGGACATAACCCCTTTTTTCTTTTAACCCCCATTTGTAAAAATCTTGCAGAGCGGCGACGATTGTATCCAAAGTGGGGATTTCCGTTTTTTCCTCTGACTTCATTTCTTGCAGTTGTCGTTTTTTTAAGTTGATTTTATCCTGAAGTCCTTTAGACTGCTTTAGAAGAACATCTAACTCCACGCCTTTCCGAACAGCATTGGCTATCAACCTCGCCTCTTTTTCTAATTCCTGCAATTCCAATTCAACGCATTTCTTAATTGTATCATCTTTAGTATATAATTCTTTCAACCTCTCTAAATGTTTTTTAGCCTGTTTCTTGTTGGCAAACTCTTTTATGATTGATTTTTCAACCAAATCGTCTATTATGTGCATACTAATCCGCATGGATTCCTTACATAGATTCTTTCGGCTTTTCTGGCCGCACACATAACACCGCCATGTATTTTTGCGCCTATTATGAATATTGGGCTTGGACACTTCTGATGTCATGGCATACCCACAATAACCGCATTTTAAAACACCCACAAGCATGTATTTACCTCGCGCACTCCACGTAAGAGGCTGTCTTTCTACTTTGGCAGACACAATCGTGTTATACAATTTTTCAGTAATGATCGGGGCAACGTTTTTGGCTTGGATTAGCACACCCTTGGAACTATACATAAGTCCGGCATATATGGGTCTATTACGAATCCTCTTGATGGCAGATAGCGGGAAATTAGTGTCGGTTTTGGTTTGGTATCCTTTTGTATGCGCGTAATCAACTAATTGAAAATGTGATAATTTATATTGCTTTAACAGGTCTTTAACGATTGGCATTCGTTGCGGGTCGTGTATCATTTGTTTGGTGTTTCGGTTCCATAAGTATCCGTCTGGAGGCCTGCCTGCTGCAAATAAATAATTGCCGGAATCCCTTGCCTCTTTAAATGCTCGTTTTTGCTCGGATTTGCGTTTGCGTTTCTCATCTTCCGCTGAAAATGTCTTGACTATGGTTGTAATGATCCCGCCCAGGTCTCTGGCTTTCAATTCTTCATAAGGTGTTTTTATGGTGATATTGTGCTCGTATAACAATGCGATTAAATGAAGCCCGAAACCAAAGTTCCTATGTGCCCTGTCAACCTCCCTGGTGATCATATAACCATCATCATACCTGCCCGCCTCAATGCTTTTTATGATAATTGACCACCCTGTCATTTCTTTGGCTTTAGAAGTACTGGCCACACCAAAATCGTAAACATCTGATTTTGCGAACTCTAAATGAAGTGATCTGGCTAATGCCGGAAGGTCTTTGCGCTGACTGGTTAGGGAATATCCCTTTGCTTGATCTGCTGTTGACACCCTTATTATTATAAAACAGCGGGGCATTAAGGTATTACGCCTTGAATCGTTCCCCACCCATCTGAAGAACTCACATTATCTGACTTCCACTTTTCTCCATCCAATAGTATAACGCCCTCTAATGATTTATACGAAACATTCATTTGGAATATAACAACATCGCCGGTTTCAAACTCATATTCTCCAAGCGACCACTCGCCCCATGTATCGGCGGTAATAGTAAAATTTGCACTGTACGATTCATTTTGTGGTGTTGTAATTATATAATCACAACTAATGGCATTAAAATCCTGCGTATCAATAATTCCTTTATTCTTTATTATATATTCTATTGAATGTTTTTCGATTTTATCTTTACCGTCTTCACATCCCAATATCAACAGTACAGACAATAGTGTAAATAAACCGTTTTTCATATTTCACTCTCCTGCTTTTGTTTCCTCCGTTTTCTCCGAAACCTTATCCTGATTATTGCCAAAAACCAATGCAGACCTTATCGCTTCAAGCAACTCTATGGCCTCATTAATTCTAAAATACCAAAGAACAAAATGGCGGGCAATAAGAAATATTGCCATTATTACTGCGACGGCAAAGATTAATGCAATAGTTGATAGTAAAAATTCCATACGCACCCCCCCTTATTGGGTAGACTTATCTACCCAGATTCCTTTTATATCAACTTCAATGGTGCCGGTTTTGAGATAAACGCGTTCCAATTGTCCTTTTTCATTTCGTCCTGTGTATAGGTGATCACCGTATTTATACATTTTGCAATACTCCGTTTTTGGTTTACTAACTTGTCCTGGTTGTCCCGGTTTGTGGGTTGCACCTATTATATTTTGATACTTAATTAAATATTTTTTGGGGA
>CAZXNP010000229.1:2487-3880 GCA_964642035.1 uncultured Anaerolineales bacterium
AATATTTAAGGTTATAGGGCATAAATAGCTAAAACATTTACAGTCTATTTGTTTGGTATAAATAAGGTAGTAAATTCCCACCGTGGAATCAACTGTCTTTTGATTAGTTGTTTTTCATGGTTTTGGGGCGGGGGAGACTCTGCCCCTCCTTGTTTCGTATAGTAGTATAGAGTAGAAGCGGTAGGTGTTTTATTTATAATATCCCTCAAGCTGAAAGGCGAATAGACGTCGGTGGCTGACCTTAAATGTTGATAAAGGGCTTTTTAGGGGTCAAATATGATCGGTTATGGGGTCTGCGGTTGGGCGTTGAGAACCGGAAACCCTTACCGTGAAAAAGTGAAACCGAGTTGCCGGAATAGAAAGAAGTGTGATGATGTCAGGTGGAAAGAAAATAGTAATCGGGGATGTGCATGGTAATCATGTAGGCGTTAGCGACATATTAAATCAAGCTGATTATAACCCCGGGAGAGACACTCTGATTTTTGTGGGTGACTATATTGATGGATTTGCCGATCTTGATATTAACCCGCGTAAAACAATTGAACTGCTTTGCGACCTAAAACAGGACAATAAAAATGTATTTACAATTTTTGGTAATCATGACCTATGGATGCGTGAGTGGATTGAGGCGGGGAATGCGCTACCGAACCTATTATGGTATCAACAGGGCGGGGCTTTAACCCTTGAATCTTACGGCATACCATACATTCCCTATGGTGCGGTTAAACACTTGATACCCAAACGCCACATACAATTTTTATTTGATCTCCTTCCGGTCTACATCGATGATGAATTGGTAGTAGTGCATGGCGGATTTAAGACAAGGGATGATATATTGGCGGCGAGCATGAAATCGCAGACGTATAATATGCTATGGGATCGCAGTTTCTACAATACAAGGGACACCAATATTCTAAATTTCTATAGAGAAGTATTTGGAAACAGGATGTTTGTGTGTGGTCATACACCTTACGGTCCGCACATTGCGGAGAATCCAAAACGTATTTGCATTGATGGCGGAAGTAAGGGGGGCGGCGCTCTGCACGGGTTAATCATTGAAAATGATGGTACATATAAAATTATTAAAGAACTTTGAATTATTAAATATGGTGTCTGAATGATGTTGTATTAAAAACTTTTCCACTTGGAATATAATTCGTATTAATTTTCACCCCTATGCGCCGGTAGGTTAATTGGATAGACCGCCACGCTACGGACGTGGAGATTGAGGGTTCGAGTCCTTCCCGGCGTACTACTTGGATAATAGTTGTGGTATTGTTATGGATACAAGGGATAGAGCACCTGGCTACGGACCAGGGGATTGGGGGTTCGAATCCTCCGGGCGTACATTGGTAAAATAATACATTCCGTAAGGCCCGTTCGTCTAGGGGTT
>CAZXNP010000230.1:0-3864 GCA_964642035.1 uncultured Anaerolineales bacterium
GGTGGAACCCGTCGCGCGGTATGACCGGTCCGACCGCGATCGGTGCCGGAGGCAGGCCCCAAGACGGTCGCCGGCGCGGGGCCCCACATCCCGTGCCCATGCCCCGGGGCGCCAGGGCGTCACCAACGGCACCCGGGGCCGCCGGGTCCAGGCCCCGGGTCGCCTCCGCCACCGCTTCATGAAGGGCCGCCTCGGCCGCCTCGGTGAACAGCGTCGGGTCGAGGTCCGCCCGGGTGTCGGCGCTGCCCCGGACAATGCGTTTGCAGCGGGCGTAGGCCGTTAGGACCGCCGGCCAGTCGTCGCGGACCACCCGCTCCTGGAGGACCGCCACTGCCCGAGCTGCCGCCGCTGGATTGGTGCCTCGGACGGCCAGAACGGCCTCCACCACGTCCGAGGGGGAGCCTCCTTCCCGGAGCTGTCCCTCCAGGCGCCGGGCCAAGAAGTCGAGGACCTCTTGCCGCGCCTCGGCCGGCGCTGCCACGGGTAAGTGCCCGGCGGCTAGGTCCACGGCCGCGGCCAGGTCGAGGTCGGTGTCTTGGGCCACGAGGACCGTTGTGACCCCCAGGGCCGCCCGGCGCAAGGCGTAGGGATCCTGGGCGCCCCCGGGCCGCGCCCCAACGGCGAAGAGGCCCACGAGGCTATCCAGCCGATCCGCCAGACCCAAGGCCACCCCCGGGCCAGTGGTGGGCAACAGGTCGCCGCTGCCGCGGGGGAGATAGTGCTCGAAAATGGCCTTGGCAACAGCCTCGGGCTCCCCGCTCCGCCGGGCGTACTCCATACCCACCACCCCCTGGAGAGAGGTGAGCTCCACCACCAAGGATGTCGCCAGATCGCTCTTGGCAATGGCCGCCGCTCGGGCCGTCGTCTGCACTTCGTCCTCGGACAGGCCAAGCAGGGCCGCCAACTCCGGGGCTAGGGCTTCGAGGCGGTGCACCTTGTCGAGGACCGAGCCCAATCGGCCCTCGAAGGTGAGGCGCGCAAGCTCCGGGGTGTACTCGGCCAAGGGCCGCTGGGTATCCTGGCGCCAGAAGTAGGCGGCATCGGCGAAACGGGCCCTGAGAACGGCCTCGTTACCGGCCCGAACGGCGTCGACGTCGAGGTCCTTGCCGTTGGCGACGGCCACGAACCAGGGCAAGAGCTGCCCGTCACCGTCCTGCACCGGGAAGTAGCGCTGGTGCTTCTTCATGACCGTCACGAGAACCGGCCCCGGTAGCTCGAGGAACTCGGCGTCGATCCTGCCGGCGACGGCACAGGGTTGCTCCACCAAGTTGGCCACCTCGGTAACCAAGGCCGCCTCGTCGGAAATGCGGCCGCCGACGCCCTTCGCCAGGGCCTCCACCTGCTCCTGCACCGATTTCCGGCGGTCTCGGGCGGCGAGGATTACCCCCGCGCCCTCGAGGGTAGGGCGATACGCGGCGGCGGCGGCGATCTCGAGGTCAGGGCTGCCGGCGGGCCTGAGGCCTCGGCTCAGGCGGCCTGCCTCGAGGCCGGCGAAGTGAACCGGAACCACATGGTCGCCGTGGAGGGCAACGAGCCAGCGGACGGGGCGCGAAAAGGTGGCCCCGCTGGCGTTCCAGCGCATGGATCGGGGGAAGGACAGCCCCTTCACCAGGGCCGGAAGCGCTTCGGCCAGGGCATCGGATGCGGGTTGACCCGCCTCGCGCCGCACCGCCGCGACGCGCTCTTCGCCCCCGCGCTCGACCGTCTCGAGCTTGTCGGGGGTGGTGCCCACGCTGCGGGCAAAGCCGATGGCCGCCTTGGTGGGGGCGCCGGAGTCGTCGAAGGCGGCACGGACAGGAGGGCCCACCACCATCTCCTCGGCGTCCTCTTGTCGGGGGGCCAGATCGGCGACGAGGACCGCCAGGCGCCGGGGGGTGCCCCACACGGTGATCGTCCCGTGGGCCAGGCGCAGGTCGGTCAGCAGCTCCGGGACCGCCGTCGCCAAGGTCTCAGTGGCGCCATCGACGACGGCAACGGGCAGCTCCTCGGTGCCCACCTCGAAGAGGAAGTCGGCGGCCTCCGCCGGCGGACCGGGCATCTCCCGAGGCGCCGAGCGGCCGTCACCGGCCGGGCCGCTGCCCTGGCCCTCTGCCGCAGGTGCCCCCGCCACCCAGCCCGGATGGCGAGCCAGGAGGGGGAAGGCCTTCGCCTGGCGATCCGCCAGGTAGGCTTCGGCCGCTCCAGCCGCCAGGCGCCGCATGCGCCTGAAGAAGCGGGCCCGCTCGGCCACCCCCACGGCGCCCCGGGCGTCGAGGACGTTGAACACGTGGGAGCACTTGAGGCCGTAGTCGTGGGCCACGGTCACCAGGCTGGCTTCGAGGGCCGCCGCGGCCTCAGCCTCGAACAGGTCGAAGAGGCGGCCCAGGCGCTCCGTGTTCGCTGCCTCGAAGTAATAACGGCTGGTCTCGACCTCGTATTCCAGCAGGAGATCGCCAACGGTGATGCGCCGGCTCCAGAGCAGATCTTTGAAGTGGGCCGCGCCCTGGAGGGCCATGAGGATGCGGTCGAGGCCGTACGTGATCTCCACGGACACCGGGTCCAGGTCGATGGAGCCGGCCTGCTGGAAGTAGGTGAACTGCGTTATCTCGAGGCCGTCGAGCCACACTTCCCAGCCCAGGCCCCAGGCGCCAAGGGCCGGGGACTCCCAGTTGTCCTCCACGAAGCGAATATCGCGCCGGGAGGGGTCGACGCCAAGGGCCGCCAGGCTGTCCAGATACAGCTCCTGGGGGTTTCCGGGATCCGGTTTCAGGATGACCTGGAGCTGGTGGTGGCGGCCGACCCGGTTCGGGTTCTCTCCGTAGCGGGCGTCGTCGGGGCGGATGCTGGGCTCCACGTAGGCCACGTTCCACGGCTCCGGACCCAGGACCCGGAGGAAGGTGGCCGGGTTCATGGTGCCGGCCCCGACCTCGACGTTGTGGGGCAGCCAGGCAAAACAACCCTGGCGGGCCCAGTAGTCCTGGAGGGAGGCGATGGCCTCCTCGAAGGTGGGGGCGGAGTGGTTCACGCCGAACCGGGGGCCCTTGGCGTTGCCGGAGGCCCCGGTGCCCTCCGCCGCATCGGCCCCGGTGGCTTCCCCCGCCGCTCCGTCACGGCCCGCAGGTTGGCGAGAAACTCCACGCTCTTCATCTCTCGCTCGAGGACATGGCGGAGGGTGGCTACCAGCAACTCCTCCACGGCCCGGGCGGTGCCGGGACGCAGTCGGAGGTTCTGCACGTCCGTCCAAGGTCGGCCTTGGAGGAATCGCAGCACCCGGAAGACCTCGGGGGCCAGGAGCCGCCCTTGGCCCTCGAGGGCACAGCCGGGGCACACGACGCCCCCCATGGCCGGGTCGTAGACATTGTCCTCGGGCCCCAGCTCGCCGCCGCACACCAGGCAGCTTTCCAGCTGGGGGCGGAAGCCCATGAGGTCGAGGGCGCGCACCTCGAAGAACCGGGCCAAGAGGGCAGGGTTGGCGTCGGAGTCGAGGACGGCCAGGGCGTCCCGCAAGAGGGCGAAGAGGGGGCGCTGGGGCTGGCCTTCAGGAGCCATTCGGTCTACCAGCTCCACCATGTGGTAGGCGTAGGTGGCCCGCAGCAAATCGTCCCGGACCGCCCGGGGGGGGCGCAGGGTCTCCGCCTGGGTCACCACGTCAAGATTGCGACCCCGAGCCAGCTGCAGGTTGACGTGGCAAAACAGCTCCAAGTGCCCCCGGGTGCGGCTCGTGAGGCGCCGGGTGCCCTTGGCAATGGCCCGCACCTTTCCCTTGCCCGGCGTGAGGAGCACCAAGATCCGGTCGGCCTCGCCATAGTCGTGGCGTCTGAGGACGATGGCCTCGGAGCGGGACAGTGGGCTGTGGTTGACGGGGGGATTTGACCGGGACGCCGG
>CAZXNP010000231.1:0-3855 GCA_964642035.1 uncultured Anaerolineales bacterium
TGAGCCAACCTAGTCTTTGCAGCCTGTCTCCTTGGGCCACGGCTCTGGCTTGCCAAAATCTCTTTACCTCTTGGTCCGGTCAAGTCCCTCGCAAGCCTACCGTACATCTGATCAAGGGCCTTCTGTTTAGCCTCCGGGGAGCGTCCGATTAGTTCCTTTGCCGTGTCTACAGGACGGACAAGCTTGCCCAATAGCCCTCTTGCACCGCCCTCAGCAGTCTCCTTTGCGTACTCACCTATCACCCCCCTGGCGTATGTCTTAGAGTTTGCAGCTATAGCTGCCCGTGCCTCCAAAGCAGAGATTGCCCGCCCGGCACTGGTCAATAGCTTGTCTGCCGCCTCCTCGCCTAAGACTAGCCCGATCTTGTCTCGGCTTGCCCTACTGGACATCTCCTTTGCACCCCTCCGCCTCTCCCCCGGGGCGGTCCGCGGGTCGTTCCTGGGGCCCATCCGGGCTTACAGGCACGGTCTCGGCCCCGTTGCCCCGGGGCGCCGTCACATCGTGAATGGCCTCTCGAGCAAACACCTCCGGCAGCCGCCGCCGCTGGGGCTCGAAGGCCTGGCGGAAGCCGAACTTGCCCATTAGTGACGCCGCGCGGCGCCACCGCGAGTCGGCCTCAGCCATATTCCCCGCCCGATGACTCGTGGCCACCCGGTACAGCACCGCCCGGGCCTGCTCCCGCCGCGCCGACATGCTGCCAAAGCTTCGGGCCGCATCTTCGAGGTGCTCCGCCGCCCGCTCGTACTCCCGCCGCGCCAGGGCAATAGTGCCCCGAACATAGTCCACCAGGGCCGCCTCGTATGCCGAGCGATTGGCGGCCAGCTCCTGGCGAGCCTCGGCGATGTAGCTGTGGGCGCTGTCCAGCCGCCCCGCCAGGCGATGGGCCTCGGCGATGGAGGCAAGGCAGTAGCATACGGTGCTGCCCTCGCCGGTGTCCCGGGCTAGGAGAAGGGAGGCGTCGTAGCTGTCCAGGGCCTCGGCAAACTCGTCGAGGTCGCACTGCACGTCCCCCAAGCTGGCCAGCACCAGGGCCTCGGTGCGGCGCACGCCACCTTTGCGAGCCGTGGCCACAGCCTCCTCGAGCACCGCCTGGGCCTCGTCCAGGCGCCCCATGGCGTGGAGGGCCGTGCCCATGTTGTTGAGAGCCAACGCAAAGCTACCGATGTTTCCAATGCGGCGGAAGTAGTCCCTGGCTTCCTTGGCGTGGTGATACGCCCGGGCCGCGTCGCCGGATAGCTGGTACATTGCGCCGAGGTCGGAGTGAGTCAGGGCCGCGTCCACCTCCCGGCCGGTGGCTTCGAAGGACTCCAGGGCCAGGCGCAGCTCGCTGGCGGCGGCCACCATGTCGCCCCGCAGTGACAGGCATGCACCAAGGTTGCGGTGCACGCTGGCGGCCACGTAGCCGTCCGGGTCCGGCGCCAGCTCGAGGGCCCGGGCCGAGTCCTCCATGGCGGCATCCACCTGGCCGACAAAGCGCCACGAATACGACCGGTGCGTCAGGGCAAGGGCAGCGCCAATGTCGTTCCCTTGCTCCTGAAATGCCTCCAGGGCCTGGCCCTCCACGGCAATCGACTCCGGCAACTGCCCCAAATACGAGTACGCCACTCCAAGGGTGGCCAGGAGGTCGGGCCGCTCCCGGCGGACAGCCTCCGGCAGGGCCGTCACCCAGCGCACGATTAGGCGCCACCGTCCCCCGTCCGCCGCCGGCTGCAACTGTCCGACGATCTTCGCCGCCGCCTCTTCGAATCTGCCGGCCTCCAGCAGGTGATGGATCTCGCCCTCGGGCTGGTCGTGGTCGGCATACCAACGGGCGGCCCGCAGGTGCCGCTCCACGAGCTCGTCGGTCAAGCCCTCCTCGGCCAAGCGCGCGAGGAGGAAATCGTGGAAAAGGCCGTGGAACCGGTACCACGACTCTTCGCCTTCGATTCGGCCGAGGTAGAGGTTCTGCTCCTCAAGATGCTCCAGCATGTCGGCCGAATCCGTCCGGTCCGTCACCGCATCGGCCACATCGGCGTTCAGCACCTCCAGGATCGCCGTCTGCAGGAGGAAGTCCTGGACGTCGGCCGGCAACTGGTCCATGACCTCCTGGGCCAGATACTCGAAGAGCTGGCCGCTCTTGGCCGTTGGCAGGTCCAGGCCGGTTCGCACGCCGTCCAGGAGCTTGGACGAACCCATCACCAGGGCGGCAATCCAGCCTTCGGAGGCCTCCGCCAGCTTCTCGAGCTCTTCGTCCGTCAGCTCCTCATGGTGGAGATGCCGCACCAAATCCCGGATCTCGCCCCGGCCGAAGCGCAGGTGCTCCTGGCCGACCCCCAGCACTTGACCCTCCCCGGCCAATCGGGTGAGGGTCAGCTTCTTGGGCAGGGTCCGGCTGCACACCACCAGCCGACAATTGTCCGGCAAGTAGTGGAGCAGGAAGTCGAGGGAAGCGTTGATGAGCACCGAGTCGTCCAGCTTGTGGAAATCGTCCAGCACCAGCAGGAAGAAGTCGTCGACCTCTTCGGTGATCTCATTGATGAGGGAGCCCACCAGAGCCTCGTGGTCCGGGTGCGACTCGGACCTGAGCTGCATCAGCGTTCGCTCGCACACCCCTGGGTAGCGTTGCCGGAGACTGGCTACGAGGTGCTCGAAAAACACCGTCAGGTCTGTGTCGCCGTCGTCGAGGTTGTACCAGCAGGCCGGGATGCCGGACTCGTGAATGAAATCCACGATGAGGGTGGTCTTGCCGTATCCCGCGGCGGCCGACACCAGGATCAGCTTCCGGTCGACATTGTCCGTGAGATACTCGATGAGCCGCGGGCGGCTCACGAGGTCCCGCCGCCGGAGGGGCGGCCGCACTTTGGTTACGATCACCGGCCGCTCCGCGGCAGCGGGATCCGCGCCGGACACCGGGTCGGAGCCGGTCATGCCGCCCGCCTGCCTCGCCGGTCAGAGGGTTGAACGAGGTCCACCACGGCGCCTCCGAGCTTCGCGGGATCGTGGCGGGTGGGCCGGGCGGAGTTCACCAGGTTGGCCACCACCAGGGTGGCGCCGGTGCGGGCGGCGGAGGTGAGCCTGGGAGCCACAGCGGCCACCCCCCAGCTGTCTGGGATCTCCGGCGCAAGGTTATCGTTGGCTAACACGGCGTCGAAGACGTCCGCCGGCAGATGGCGCCGCAGGGCGGACATGTGGTCGTCGAGGCTGTAGCCGTCCGTCTCCCCGGGCTGGGTGGCCACGTTGGCCACGTACGCCACCCGGGCGGACGTGGCAGCCAGGGCCGCAGCCAGATCGGGCACCAGCAGATTGGGCAGCACGCTGGTGTAGAGGCTGCCCGGGCCCACCACCACCAAGTCGGCCCCCAGGATGGCCGCCACGGCCTCGGGGTAGGCCGGCGGCGCGCTCGGGTCGAGGAAGACCCGGCGAATGGGTGTGTCACCCGTGGGCACCTGGTGCTCGCCGGTCAGGACCCGAGCATCGGCGAGCTCAGCCGACAGGGTGACGTGGGCCAGGGTCGAAGGCACGATCCTACCCCGGACGGCCAGCACCCGGCTGGAGGCCCGCAGGGCGCTCTCGAAGCTGCCGGTGATGCCCGTCATTGCCACAATGAAGAGATTGCCGAAGGCGTGGCCCCCCAGCTCGCCCCGACCGAAGCGGTATTCGAAGAGGCTGGACATGAGGGGCTCGGTGTCGGCCAAGGCGGCTATGCATTGGCGGAAGTCCCCCGGCGGGTGGATGCCCCAGCTGCGCCGCAGCCGGCCGCCCGGGCCCCCGCCGCCGGCCACGGCGACCACGGCGGGGGGGGGCCCCGGGGGCGCCCTCAATCCCCGTCCCCCGGTCCTCGCGCCGGCTCCCCCCCCGCGGGGCCCCCCCCCGCGG
>CAZXNP010000232.1:0-3817 GCA_964642035.1 uncultured Anaerolineales bacterium
TGGCGACCGGCCAAAGTTTCCGGAAAATGAGCGGCCATAATTTCCGGAACTGACAACCCGCAAGCAGGCGTGTGGCGGACATGGCTCCACCGCAGCCTACCCCAGAGAGCTCGGTCGGCGGTCCCGGAAGGGCACGGCGAAAGGCGGATCGGAGGCGTCGATGATAACCGAAGCGTTCAAGCCGTACCGGCAGGCCCGACAGCGAGTCGAGCACCGGATCCCGCATGAAGCTGGAGGAGCGGCCGGATCGACAGGCTTACGGACGCGAGGGGCTCGTCATCGATCAGAGGCTTGAACGCGTAGTCCCCGAAGTCGGGGCTCGTTAGGGGGCTGATCGATGCGGCAAGGATAGCGCTCATCGGATAGACCGGTCCGCGTGGCCTCAGCTCGATTTCGGCCCGGCACCCTGTCGCCGGGAGTCCGCGGCCGCGGACTCTACTCGTTGTCGGGAGCATAGTCGCCGTGGCCGCCTTCCACCGAAGCACGGCGGGTCCACGGGCTCCGCCCTCGGCATGACCGGGCGCCATGCAATGTGGCGGAGGCCTTTCCAGAGCCGCGGGCCGGCCCCCTAGCCCTCCGCCCGGTACGGCCCCATGCTGGCGAGGATGTCGCGATACAGGCGCCGGGTCTCCATGGCGGGCGTCGCCGCGAGGGTCTTCAGGGCCGCCACGCACTGGCTGTACTGGCGCAGGGCGGCCTCGAGTTGCCCTGTGTCGGCCAGGCACCGCATCGCCAGGCGGTGTCCAGCCTCTGAGGTCGGATCGACCTCCAGGGCCCGCATCACCAGCTTCGCCGCCGCCGGGTGCCGTTGCCGCTGGGCGTGATTGCTGGCCAGTTCTAGCAGCGCCGTCACGTAGAGGCGCCTCAGGTGCCGGCGCCGGCTCTGGAACCAGCGGTGCATGGGGTGACCCTGGGGACCGGCGTCGAAGCCGGCCAGGTAGTCACCGCCATAGGCCTCCACCGCAAGGCTCCATTCTGCTGCGGCTCGATCCTTGTACCCTGCCCTCGCCAGCTCGGCGGCCCGCCTACAGTGGTCCTTGAACTCCGCGGCATCCGTGCTGCACTGGCCGCCTCCCTCGAACCGGTATCGGCTGCCCTCGAACCGTATGTAGCGCGACGGCGACCCCGGGGGCCGGTCGGGTTCCAGGCACCGGCGCAAGCAGTTGAGGGCCAGGTGGAACCGCGGGACGGCCTTCCGGAGATCCGTCTCATCGGGCCACGCCAGGTCGATGAGGGTGTCGCGCCTGGCTCCGCGGGGGCCTCGGTGCACAAGGTACGCCAGAAGGAGCTTCACCTTTCGCCGGGGGCCGTGGTCTTGGCCCCACTCACTCCCTCGTATTCGTCGGCCTGAGCGGACGGCCCGAAAACGGCCCAGCATGAAAACTTGGAGCCGGGGCTGGTGGCAGACATCGCCGCCGTCCGCTGTGGCCGGGACCTTGGCGGGCCGCCCCCTTAGGTTCGACCAGCAATAGGGGAATCCTGCCCCAAATTGGTCGCAGGGGAACTCGCGGCAGTCCCGGGCGCAATAGGCCACCGACCGGGCAGACGCGCAGCCGAGCACCCGGCAGCCGTGGCTGGCGACGTCCGCGGACGTGGCGCGATCGCCGCGCACGCAGCCTTCGCAGAGACCCTCCAATAGGTCTCGGCAGAGCAGGCAACTCATCCCGCACGGGCCGAAGAGCATCGTCGCCCGACCTTTCGGCTTCGGCCTTGGGCCCCCAAATACGGAGTCCTTGCCCAGGCCGTCCACAGCAACGGTACGACTGGATCGTGGCGGCGTCAACATGACAGTGTGACTTCCAAGGCGCCGCGTCGATAGGCCGAGACCTAAGAGTTACCTTAGAGCCATCGCGTACGGTATCGGCGGTTCATGAGGCATCGTGGTCGTCCACGATGCACAGTGAGCGAAGGCGGTCACGAGCCCATGGAAGAAATCCTGACTGTGCAGGAAGCCGCTCTGTTCCTGAAGGTCAGCCCGGCCACCATCCGGCGGTGGTGCGTCCTCGACCGGCTGCCGGCGTTCAAGATCGGCCGGGAATGGCGCATCCACCGGGAGGAGCTCGAGCGCTCGATCCAGAGTCTGGACGTGGCGCCGCGCAGGCGGCGGCGGGAACGATCCGGCCGACGGGCCGAAAGGGGCCGCCGGGCGGCAGCCAAGAGTGCCGAGCCGGCCCGCCCCACAAACCACCCTCGGGGCGCGCCCCTTGACACTGCCTCCATGGCCTTGGGCCCCTTCCCGCCTCGCGTCCCAATAGACGCCGCGCAGTACTCGGTGCCCCGGGGCCGCGTGCGAATTGTCCAGGAGCGCTGCAAGGAGTGCACCTACTGCTGGGAATTCTGCCCCAACGATGTGTTGGAGATGTCCGACGAGCGCAACCGCAAGGGCTACCACTATCCCCGGATCAGCGCCGGCAAGGAAGACGACTGCGTGGACTGCCGAATGTGTGACTGGATCTGCCCGGAGTACGCCATCTTCACCGAGGAGCTCGACAGCGTTCCGGGGGTCGCCAGTCAGGGGCAGTCGGCTGCCCCAGCGCCAATGGCGGCTGCGTCATGAGTGACACCGCCCTCACGGGAACCCACTTCATGATGGGCAACATCGCCTGCGCCGAAGGGGCCATCGCCGCTGGCTGTCGCTTCTTCGCCGGCTACCCGATCACCCCCGCCTCCGAGATAGCCCACCACATGTCTCGGCGCCAACCGAAGATCGGCGGCCGCTACATCCAGATGGAGGACGAGATCGGCAGCATGGCGGCAATCCTGGGGGCGGCCCACGGGGGCATGAAGAGCATGACCTCCACGAGCGGGCCTGGCCTGTGCCTCATGCTCGAGAACATCGGCCTGGGCTTCATGACCGAGACGCCGTGCGTGGTTGTCAACGTGCAGCGGGGCGGCCCCTCCACGGGCTTGCCGACCCTGACGAGCCAGGGCGACATGATGCAGGCGCGGTGGGGTAGCCACGGCGACCACGAGATGATCGCGTACGTGCCGGCCAGCGTGCAGGAGATGTTCGACCTCACGGTCAGGGCTTTCAACACCGCGTGCCGGTACCGGACTCCGGTCCTGGTTCTCGCGGATCAGGTCCTCGGTCACATGAGTGGCCGCGTCGTGATCCCGCCAGCGGAGGACATCGAGGTGGTGGACGTGACCAGGCCGGTGGAGCCGCCGGGCCCCAAGTACCTGCCCTACGCCGGCAACGGCTCCGTGCCGCCCCTTGCCGTGGCGGGCAAGGGTTATCGGGTGCACGTCACCGGCCTCACCCACGACGAGCGCGGCTACCCGGACATGACGCCGGAGGCCCAGCAGCACCTCATTGGCCGTCTTGTCGGCAAGGTTCGCGACCACGTTGACGACATCGCCGAGATGGAGGGCCGGCACCTCGACGACGCCGAGTGGATAGTCGTCTGCTACGGCTCCACGTCGAGGGCGGCCTGGCGGGCCGTCAAGGCTGCCCGGGCCGAAGGGTTGCGGTGGGGCTGGTTGCGCCTCGTCACGGCGTGGCCGTTCCCCTATGAGGCCATGGCCGACTCCCTGCGCGGGGCCCGGGGCGTGCTCGTCCCAGAGGTTAACCTCGGCCAGATGGTGCACCCCGTGCGGGAGAGCACCGACAAGCCGGTGCACAGCCTTTGCCACGGAGGGGGAGACATGCTTCGTCCTGACGCGATCCTCGATCGCCTGCGCGACCTTGCGGCTCGGACCGCCCCGCCGAACGGCTCGGCGCCCCCCCCCGGGGCGCCCCGGGGCGGGACGGGCAAAGGCCAGGGGGCGGGGGGCACACACACCTGCGCACATGTCTCGTCGCACACGCACACGCCCC
>CAZXNP010000233.1:0-3817 GCA_964642035.1 uncultured Anaerolineales bacterium
GTGGCGCGCGCCGCATCGTGCGGCCGCGGTAGACGTGCGCGCTGCGGTGGCTGCAGCGGTGCCGGTTCCCGGGGCCAGGGGACGCGACTCCGCGGGACTGGAGGCGGGCCACCCGGAAGATGTCGGCCAGGGACCAGTCCGCATCCCCGGTCACGTCGTCGATGTCCCTCAGCACAGAGGCCGGGAGCTCCGCCGCTCGGCCTACGAGGGCCTCGAACAAGCGGCGATGGGCGTGGGCGTCGGGCAGGGCTCTGTGGGCGCCGTCGTGGTCAAGGCCGAGGTGGTTCAGGAGATTGGCGAGGCTGTAGCGCCCCGCGCCCGGGAGGAGGATCGTGGCCAGCTCGAAGGTGTCCAACGAAGGCTGATCCCGGAACACCCCGTACCGCTGCAGGAACCGCAGGTCGTGGCCCACGCTGTGCCCCACCAGCGGCAGAGAGCCCACAAAACGTCGCAGGTCCTCCAGGGCAGTCTCGACGGGGGCGGCGTCCACCAGGTCCGACGCCTCGATGCCCGTCAGCTGGACGATCCGCAGGGAGAGGGCCACTTCAGAGCGCACCAGGGTCTGGAACTCGTCCATGACGTGGCCATCGGAGAACTTGACGGCGGCAATCTCAATGATGTCGTCGCGCTCTGGGTTGAGGCCCGTGGTTTCTAGGTCCAGGGCGACGTACGTCGATGCCAAGGGTGCTCCTAGGGCAAAAGGCGGTTAGGGCAGAAGGCGGTTCGGGCATGGCCCGCGGTGCTGCCGTGCCGGTCCGGGGCTGGCAGACCGGCTGTCCGGCGGATCCCCGCCGGCGCGGCTGGCAGCCGCCGCCCTGAAGCAGGTCGCCTCGGGTGGCCCGGGCGCACAATCCCGAGCGGGAGGCGCCCATTATATGGGTGGCTTCTCAGCCCGACCAGGTGTTCGCCGGGTGCAGGAGCCCGGCACAACCGCCGAAAGGGGTTCTCGGCCGGCCCCCGAGGGCCACGGAGCCGGCGGCGACGGTGCTATACTCGGCCGCCATGAGGCGGCGAGGGTGACGGCGGACGCCATCAGGCGGGCCGCCGACAGGGTGGAACGGAACCTCGGCGTGGCCATTGTGGGCCTCGAGCATCCGATCCGCCTTCTTCTAGCCGCTCTCCTGGCCGATGGCCACGTACTGCTGGAAGAGGTGCCTGGCACCGGCAAGACCACCCTGGCCCGGGCCTTGGCTCGAACCCTGGAATTGGAATTCGCCCGGATCCAGTGCACGCCGGATCTGCTGCCTAGCGATGTCACCGGGCTGTATTGGTACAACCCCCGGGCCGGCGACTTCGCCTTCCGGCCTGGCCCCGTGTTCGCCAACGTGGTCTTGGCCGACGAGCTCAATAGAGCTACGCCCCGCACCCAGTCGGCGCTCCTGGAAGCCATGGCCGAAGGCCAGGTGACCCTGGACGGTCGGACCCACATGCTGCCCCAGCCGTTCCTTGTGCTCGCCACCCAGAATCCAGTTGAGCTGGAGGGCACGTTTCCCTTGCCGGAGGCCCAGCTGGATCGATTCCTGATGCGCCTCTCCCTGGGCTACCCGACGGAGGAGGCGGAGCACGCCATCCTCAAGCGCCACGGCGAAGGAGATCCCCTGTCCGAGGTCTCCGGCCTCGGCGACCTGCCGCCCCTGGCCGATCTCCGGGCTGGCACCCGAAGCGTCGCCGTGTCCGACGACGTGCGGTCGTACCTGGTCAAGCTGGCCCGGGCGACCCGCGACCACGCGTCAGTCGAGCTTGGGTCCAGCCCCCGGGGCACCCTCTTCCTTTTCCGTGCCAGCCAGGCGTGGGCGGCCATGGCCGGCCGCTCCTACGTCATCCCGGACGACGTCAAGGCGGTAGCAGTCCCGGTCTTGGCCCACCGCTTGTCTGTCGACCCCGGCCTGGAGCTAAGGGGGGCCACGGCCGAGGCCGTCGTGACCGAGATCATGGCCCGGCTGCCCGCGCCCGTGGAGCCTTGAGGGCGGCGCCATGGGTGGCGGTTGCGGTGGCCCTCGCCGGCGCCGGATTGGCCTTCTGGTCACCGGCCCTATTGGCCATGGGCATGGTCGTGGCGGCCACGGGCCTCGTGTCCCGGGCGTGGGCCGCCGCAGCCCTAAAGGGGGTAACCTATCGGCGACGGCTGACACCGCGCCGGGCCTTCCCCGGCGAGAAAGTGGTCTTCGAGGTGGAAGTATCCAATGACAAGCTCTTGCCCGTGGCGTGGCTCCGGGTGGCGGACACGGTGCCGGCCGCGGTGGAGATCCAGGGTGCCCGCCTCGGGCCCTCCACCCGCCCCCGGGCGCGCACGCTGCTGCGGTGGCTGTCCCTCCTGCCATATGAAAAGGTGCGCTCTCGCCATGTCGTCAAGGGGCCCCGGGGCCTCCATATCTTTGGCCCGGCCCAGCTGGAGTCGGGGGACGTCTTCGGCCTGTATAGCGTGGGCGAGGAGCACTCCGACGTAGACCGTCTCATCGTCTATCCCAGGTGGCGGCCCTTGGCCAGCATGGGGTTCCCACCAGGCCAGCCGCTGTTGGGCACCCGCACCCCCCGGTCCTTGAGTCGCGACCCGTTGCGGCCGGTGGGGGTACGGGAGTACCGCCCCCGGGACAGCCGGCGTAGGGTCCACTGGAAGGCGACGGCCCGGACGGGGGAGTTGCGAGTCAAGGTCGAGGAGCGGGTGGCCCGCTCGGCCCTCGTGGTGCTGTTGAACGCCGCCACCTTTCGGCGCCCCTGGATAGGCGTCAATCCCGAGCGCCAAGAGGCTGCCATATCGGTGGCCGCCTCCGTGGCCGCCGACGCCATCGGCCGCCGCCGGCAGGTGGGCCTGATCGCCAACAGCACGGTGCGGGCCCGAGGGCGGCCGATTCGAGTGCCGCCGGGAAGACGCCAAAGCCACTTGCGGCGCATCTTGGAGGCCCTGGCCGCGGTGTCGTCCTTCATCACCCAGCCCGTGGAGCGCCTCGTGGCCGTGGAGAGCCGGCGAGCGCCCTGGGGGGCATCCTTGGTGGTGGTGACGCCGGTCGTCACCCCCGCGCTGGTGGCGGAGCTGATGCGGGTCCGGCGGGCCGGGCGCCTCGTCAGCCTGGTAAGCCTGGACCCCGAGCCCCCGGCGTTGCCGGCAGCTCTGGATGTCCGCACCGTGCCCGTTGCGGCAGTGGGCGCCGAGGGTTCGGCGTGAAGGGCCCGGGGGCTGGCGCCCTTCAAGGTCCGGCCGTACCCCTGGCCGTCGTGATTGTCGACGGCCTGGCCGTGGCGGCGTGGCTGCGCTGGCTTGCTGCCGTGGCCCCGGGCTATCGGCCCCCGGCCACATCCGCCGTCCTGGCCGCCGGGGTTGGGGCCGTGATGGTGGGCCGGGTCCTGGCGAGGCTGGATTCGCGCCGGGCCATGCTGGCGGCGCCCGTTACGGCGGGGGTGGCGGTGTTGATCGTGGTCCGCTTCACCCTAGTGCCCCTAGCTCCGGCCACGGATGCTGCCTGGCTGGGGCGATACGGCCGCGAGCTCTACGAGGGCCTAGGCACCCTTGGCGGCGCCTCGGTGGCCACGGGAGCCACCCTCCTCATTTGGTGGCGCGGGCTTCGCTACGCCTCCAACGTCGTGGACAGCCGCCAGGCGAGGCGCACCGTGGCGACGGCAGTTCTAGCCCTTGCCGGGTTGGCGGTAACGACTCATTTCACCTATCCGGTCAGCATCACGCCCTTCGTGGCGGCTGGGGCCGTGGCTGGCCTTGGCGCCATGGCCTTCGCCCGCCTCGATGGCGCCGCGATGGCGGCAGGGCCCGCTGG
Organism: uncultured Anaerolineales bacterium; assembly: GCA_964642035.1. Classification (GTDB taxonomy): domain Bacteria; phylum Chloroflexota; class Anaerolineae; order Epilineales; family Epilineaceae; genus CAZXNP01. The sequence continues at coordinate 3,768 of CAZXNP010000233.1, forward strand.
GCGGCCCCGCGCGCGGGGTGCGGGCGTTGCGCGCGGCGGCGTGAATGCGG
>CAZXNP010000234.1:0-3814 GCA_964642035.1 uncultured Anaerolineales bacterium
GGTCGTCGTCGCTGTGCTGTGTGTCACGCCCCGCGACAGGCCCCGGGCGGCGCCGCCGCCTGGCCCCCCCCCGGGGGGGTGGGGGCGGCGGGGGGGGGGGGGCGGAGCCGCCGCAGCAAGTAGGGCCGCCACAGCCCAGGCCGTCACGATTCGCTTTGCCCCAAGGCAAGAGGCCATCTTCCGCTCCCTCCAAGTAGCTGGCGGGCCGGCGGCCGCCGGCCCCACCCCGGGCGGTGTCGCCCGGCGCTTGGGGAGTGTGGCCTAGGGAAGGCGGTGGTGATGGGGAGTTGGCGCCGTGGCGCGGACACGGAAAGGACACGCCACGGACGGCGTGGCGGTGGAGGGTGGCGGCCTATCCGCCGGAGGAGGTGCCCTCTTCGCCGCTGTCGCCGCTGTCGCCGGCCTCGCTGCTGGCGTCACTGCCGCTGGTGTCCGCGGCGCCCTCCGGGGCGGTGACGGGCAGGGTGCTCGTCACGCCGTCGGCCGGAGGACTTACGCCCTCGTCCGGGGCCACGTAGCCCTCAGGAAGGGCCTTGGTGGGGAGGTAGTGGGGCGGGTAGCCGGTGTCGACCTCAGGCTCGGGAGTGATGATGGGACCGGGGGGGAAGCTCTGGGGAGCGGCTTGGGGGGTTGGCCGGGAGCACGAGACCGCCCCGAGGACGATGACGGCGGCAATGACGGCCAGGGCAGTGGCCAGGGCGATCGCCTGCGTTGCAGGTCGCTGGCGCTCGATGGAGCTCATTCGGCCTCCTTGGACAGTGCCGGGGCGGCGAGATTCGGAGGCGAGAGTATAGCCGGTGGCGCCGGGGCACAGCAAGGCTGGCATCGCGCCGGGCGGTGGGCTTGACCCCCTGGTCGGCGCCTGGAATAATGTAGCTTGGAACGGCGCCACCCATCGCCCCACTTCATTACAGAACTGCCGATTCATTTGCGATCATATTGATAAAGGGGGTGGTGCCGATGCCAAGTAGCGGTAGTACCGGTGCCACCGGGGAGGCCCGATAGGGCCGCCGGTGGTGCCCAGGCAGGGCCCCCTTCGGGGGGCCCTTGCTACTTCCGGTGCCGGCGACCTCCCGGCGGACATCCCAGGCGGCGGAGAAGTGCCGCGGCCCACCGTTGCCACGGAGGCATCATGCTCCGAACCCACTCTTGCGGCGAGTTGCGCGCCGCCCACGTCGGACGCCAGGTGACCGTGGCGGGCTGGGTGCATCGCCGCCGCGACCACGGGGGGCTTCTTTTCGTGGATGTCCGGGATCGCGAGGGCCGAATCCAGGTAGTGTTCGACCCTGACGCGGCCCCCGAGGTGGCAGCTGCGGCCAGGGGCCTTGGCCAGGAGTGGGTGGTGGCCGTGGACGGCTTCGTGCGCCAACGCCCGGCGGGCCAGGCCAATCCGGACATGGCCACCGGCGACGTGGAGGTGCTGGCCGCAGAGATGCGGGTGTTGAACGCCTCGGTGACGCCCCCCTTCGAGGTGGCTCGGGACCTCGAGGTTACCGAGGCCCAGAGGCTGCGCTATCGCTACCTGGACCTCCGGCGCGAGCGGATGCAGGAGAACTTGCGGCTGCGCCACGAGGCGACCCACTTTGCCCGGCAGTTTCTCGACGACAGGGGCTTCCTGGACGTGGAGACACCTGTCCTGCTGAAGACGACCCCCGAGGGTGCCCGGGACTTCGTTGTGCCCAGCCGCCTCCACCCGGGCCGCTTCTACGCCCTGCCCCAGAGCCCCCAGCAGATGAAGCAGCTGCTGATGGTTGCCGGCGTGGACAGGTACTACCAGCTGGCCCGTTGCTTTCGGGATGAAGACCAGCGCGCTGACCGCCAGCTGGAGTTCACCCAGCTCGATGTCGAGCTGTCCTTCGTTGAGGAGGAGGACGTCATCGCCCTGACCGAGGAGCTGGTCCTCGGGATGGCGGCGGCCGTCGTGCCCCGCATGGCCGTTCTCCAGCGGCCAGTGCCACGACTCACATACGCCGAGGCCATGAATCGCTTTGGCACTGACCAGCCCGACTTGCGCTTCGGGGTGGAGATCTCTGACCTCGGCCCCGTGGTCGCCGGCAGCGAGTTCCGGGTGTTCGCCGCAACGGTGGCTGCCGGCGGGTCCGTCAAGGGCCTGGCGGCGCCGGGGGTGTTCTCTCGCCGGGAGGTCGAGGAGCTCGAGGCGGTGGCCAAGGAGGCCGGAGCCGCCGGCTTGGCCTGGCTCGCATACGACCAGGGCAAGGTGCGGGGCTCCGTCGCCCGGTTCTTGACGCCGGAGGAGACGGCTGCCGTCGCGGCCGCCACCGGCGCCGAGGAGCCGGCCACGGTGCTCATGGTGGCCGGGGACGAGAACATGGTGAGGGGGGCTCTAGGCCGGGTGCGCATCGAGGTGGCCCGGCGCCTCAACCTGGTGCCGGAGGAGACCCTGGCCTTCGCCTGGATCGTGGATCCGCCTCTGTTCGAGTGGAACGACAGCGAGGAGCGCTGGGACCCGGCGCACCATCCATTCACCGCGCCTCGGCCGGGACAGGAGGCCATGCTGGCCACGGACCCCGGGGCCGTGGTGGCCCGGGCCTACGACTTGGTGTGCAATGGCCACGAGCTCGGGGGCGGTTCCATCAGGGTTCACCACCGGCAGGTGCAGGAAGCGATGTTCAGGGTCATCGCCCTATCCGAAGAAGATGCCCGGGAACAGTTCGGCCACCTCCTCGAGGCCTTGGAGATGGGGGCGCCGCCCCATGGGGGCATCGCCCTCGGCTTCGACCGTCTGGTGATGGTGCTGGCCGGGGAAACCAGCATCCGGGAGGTCATCGCCTTTCCCAAGACCCTGGCGGGGGTGGACCCCATGATGAGGTCTCCGGCGGCCGTGCCGGCCCAGATGCTGGCCGATCTCCACATTGCCGTGACTAGACCCGGCGCCGGGGAGGAGGTCGGGCCCGACGCCGGGCCGAATGCCAAAGGGGCTCTTCGGCCGGGTTCCTAGGAGCCCGCCTCCGGGCTCCTGGGATGGGCCAGGCGGTCGAGGAGGCTGTAGATCACCGGGACGATTATCAGGGTCAGGATGGTCGAGGTGATCAGGCCGCCGATGACCACCGTAGCCAGCTCGGCGGCAATGATGGCCCCCTCCGTGAGGCCCAGGGCCAGGGGAATGAGGGCCAGAACCGTCGCCGTGGCGGTCATGAGGATGGGCCGCAGCCTCACCCGGCCGCCCCGCATGAGGGCCTCGTGGGCACTCATGCCCCGCAGCCGATACTGCTGGACCAGGTCGATGAGAACGATGGCGTTGGCCAGCACGATGCCGATGAGCATCAAGAGGCCAATGAGGCTCGACACGCTCAAGACTCGGCCCGTGGCCGCCAGGGCGATCAGCGCGCCGCTGAGGGCGAAAGGCAGGCTGAAGAGCACCGTGAAGGGGTGCACGAGGGACCCGAAGGTGACCACCAGAACGAAGTAGGCGATCACCACCGCGATCCCAAGGGCGGCGAACATGTCCTTGAAGGCCTCCTGCTGGCTCGCGCTGTTGGACCCGGCAGACACCTCCACGGAGTCGGGGAGGTCTGGCAGGTTCTCCACGATCTCTTGGCCCCGCTGCTGGACCCGGATGGTGTCCTCCTGGAGGATGTCGGCGGTGACGATTGCCGCCCGGGAGCCGTCCACCCGGGTGATCTGCACCGGGCCCGGGGCCTCGGTGACCTCCGCGATGTCCCCCAGTCGGACTGGACCGGCGGGGGCCGCCCCGCCGAAGGCGGGGGGGCCGGCGGGGGGGGCCCACGGGGCGGCCCGGGGGCGGGGCCCCCCCCACAGCGGCCGCCCCCCCCGCGGGCCGGCCGAGGGTGGG
>CAZXNP010000235.1:0-3794 GCA_964642035.1 uncultured Anaerolineales bacterium
CCGCCGGTCGCCGGTGCCTGAGGCCGGCGACGGCGGCGAGAGCTTGCGGCGGCGCAGCCCCCCCTACAGCGGGCGGGTGCTGACTCTGCACGTCGACCAGGTGGAGCTCGCCGACGGCACGCCGGCCACGAGAGAGGTCGTCGAGCACAGGGGCAGTGTCGTCATCGTGCCCATCCTCAATGGCGACGTCATCTTGGTGCGCCAGAACCCACCGTCATTGTCGAGGGTCCCCCCCGGGAGGAGGACGCGCTGCTGCTGGCCCGGGCGTGGCGGGACGTGGCCGGCGGTAGCGCCCTCGTCGCCTCGGCCTAGCGGCGCCCCCCGAACAGCCGGCCGAGGATGCCGGCGCCGACGCGGACGGCGTCATCGGTGGCGTCGCCATCGTCGTCCATGTCGAGGAGGGAGCCAAGGCTGCCCAAGGGGCCGGCGGGGCTCGTGTCCGCGCGCTTTGCCTCGTTGGCCAGCACCGACGCAAGGCCGCCGGCATCGAGATTACCCTCGCGCCGGGCGCGGCCCAGCTGGGCCAGGACCAGCGGTGCCACTAGGGGCAAGAGCTGCTTAACGAGGCGGAGGTCGATGCCGGCCGCTTTGCTCACGCCCGTGGCGACCGCCGACTCCCGGGCCCCTAGGACGTGGCGCAGGATGGCTTCCCCCGGCGAGGTGTCGCCGGCTTCGAGGTAGGACCCGACCTGGTCCAGCAGGCTGCCGTCGTGGTCGCGCACGAGGGCGCCCTGGAGGGCCGCCGCGCCGTCGGGACTGGACGCGTTGTTGGCGAGGGCGGTGACAAGGAGCGGTACGAGCACGTTGATTGCCTGGGCAGTGGCGGCGTTGTCAGCGCCCAGGCCGGCGCCCATCTTGGCCAGGGAATCGCCCCGGGTGAGCTGTTGTAGAAGGACATCGCTGAGGGCCGATGGCACCAATTCACCTCCACGTGGTGGTCGCGAGCGCTTCTCGACGAACGGAAGTCGGCAAATGATAGCTCATGAGCCGAGGGCCGGGAGCAGGAGAACGGGCGTGGGCGCCGGCGTCGTGGCGGTCGCGCCTTGCGGAGGCGCTAGGAATGTCATGGGCGATCCTGACGGCCGCGGGCCGTAGCGCGGTGGGCCGGAGCCCGCCTCGTGGGCGCCAATGTCGGGCCGGCCGTCCGTGACCCACCACCTCGGCCCGCTCGACGCGGGCCTCAACAAGCTCCTGAAGCAGCCGATGCCAGTGCAGGCTGCGCGCCGCGCGCCAGGCGCGGCCTCTGGCAGCCAGGTGTTCTGCTGAAACGTTGATGGATGTTCAACTGGCAATTCACTTGGTCTCTCTGGGGACGTCACGCGGGGACACGACCGTGAGACCCGGGATTCCCTGGTAGCCCTTGATGTTGTCCGTGAGCACCACGACATCGCGGTGCACGGCCAGGGCGGCGATCAGGGTGTCGGTGGTCGAGAGTACCCGCCCCGCTCTGGCCGCCGTGTATCTCAGTCGGCCGGCTTGGATGGCCACGGATGGGCTGATGTCCCAGTAGTCCAGGGCCATGACGAAGGCGTCCAGCTCCGGGTGGGTATAGGGCCCGATGCCGGCGTAGAACTCCGCCACGCTTACTGCGCAAAGCGCCAAGGTCTCACCCTGGTCGATCCGGCGCTGGATGTTGGCCCGAGCTGGCTCGTGCCCCTTGGAGAAGTCGATCAGGGCCGTTGTGTCCACGAGGTAGCCCGTCATGAGCCAAGGATCTTCTCCAGGCGATCCCGGTCTGCCTCTCGAAGGGCCCGCACCCACTCAGCGCCCCGCTCCGGGCTCTCCCAGCCGGGCACCTCCTCGCCAGAGAGGCTCCCCCCAGCAGCAGCGGCTGCGTGCCTGCGGCGGATGTGGGCCAGTTTCTCCTCTACAGCGGACGCGAAGAAGCGGCTGCGTTTGCGCTTGCCCACGAGCTCGTCAACCGCTCGAACAAGATCCTCTGGGACTATCACGTGAGTTCTCATCATCGGGTCGGCCACCTCCAGTACGATCAGGTTGGACGTAACATCGACAAGATGCTTCGTCCAAGAATAGATCTGACAAACGGCGTTCTGAGATAAGGGAGTGGTTGCCCTCCACCGACGGCCGGATCGGCCGTACAATGAGGACAGGAGGGAGACCAGATGGCAGGCAAGCGTCGACGTTGGGCGGCGGACGAGAAGCTCCGGATATTGCGAGAGGGTCGGGAGACGGGGGGTTCAGTGGCCGACGTATGCCGTCGGCACGCTCTCGCGCCGCGGCAGTTCTACGCCTGGGAGAAGCGAGCTCGTGAAGGGGCTCTCAAGGCACTGCGTCGGGTCCCGGGCCGCCGGCGTCCCGATCGCGAGACGCAGCTGGAAGGCCAGCTCAGCGAGCTCCGGGCCGTGGTCACAGAGCTGCTCACGGAGAACCTACGCCTAAAAAAAGGGCGTTGGCCATAGGCCGGTACAGCCGCCACACGATGAGTGAGAAGGAGCTGATCCTGGCGGCAGTCGACCGGGCCATGAGCCTCGGTATGAGAAGTGGCCAAGCCCTCGGGCTCCTTGGCCTGAGCCGCGACCGCTGTGCGCGGTGGCGGCAGCGCCTTCAAGCCGGTGAGTTGGAGGACCGCAGACCAACCGGCCGGCCGAAAGGGGCCCCGCCTAGTCCGGCGAGGTCGAGAGGGTGCTGGCGTGCGCGAGGGCGTATCCCACCCTCGGTGCCCGGCGCCTCACCTGGTTCATGAGCAACATCGAGCTCGTTGGCTTGAGGACCTGGCAGGTGCTCGAGATTTTGAGATCAAACCACCTGCTGCGGCGGTCGGTGAAGCCTGCCGAACGCGCGCTTCGTAGGCCCGCCAGGCCGACGGGACCGAACCAGCAGTGGCACATCGACCTCATGTACGTCTGGGTTGGCTCGCGGTGGTACTACCTCGTGGACGTGATCGACGCCTACAGCCGATACATCATCCATTGGAAGCTGGCCTTGACCCTCGAGGCTGGCGAGACCACCGCCATTGCCCAAGAGGCCCTGGAGACGATCGACCGGGAGCTCTGGCCGGGCCTCAAAGTGGTGCGGGATAACGGCAGCCAGTTCGTGAGCACCGAGTGGGCGCGTTTCATTGCCGGTGTCGGCGTGGTCGACATCGCCATCCGCAAGCGGCACCCACAGAGCAATGGTGTCTTGGAACGTCTGCACAAAACCCACCGCGCTGAAGGCCCCTTCGGAGAGGATCCGGGAAGCCTCAGGCTGGCCCTCCACCAGATGGAGCGCCACGTTGCCTTCTACCGTGACTATCGGCCCCACACCGCACTGCGGTACCTGCCGCCAGCGGTCTGGCACTTCGGGGATCCGGAGGCGGCCATCGCACGGCGCGATCGCTGGCTTGGCGACCAGGCGGCCAAGCGGCGGCGCTACTGGGCTACTCTTGCGGAAATGGACTACCACTCGGCGCCCGCCCGGTGTATCGTCAGCAGGCCGACCGGGAGGATAGGGCAACGCTGAGGAGCGACCTGAGCGCCTCGTCGGCCACAGGTGGCACTGGGGCGGGGCCACACCTCCGCCCCGCGCCGCCACCATCTGTGCCGAAAGCGTCAAACCTCTTCGCGCGGGGAGCAATGTGCAGGGCCCCGGAATACAAACTGCTGGGCGATCACTCCCTTAGCCGGGACCGGCAAATGTCGGATTCCTTTTTGGACGATACAAAGATAGGCCGAGGATCCCGAGACGGTCGCGGCCATTATCTCGCCCTCTTGTGACATATTCGTGGCGCTCACCTGTACCCTGGAAGGGAGGGGCAAAGCCCTCCGAGGCAGAGGAAGGCGAGGCTGATGGCC
>CAZXNP010000236.1:0-3794 GCA_964642035.1 uncultured Anaerolineales bacterium
CCGGGGGCACGCGCACACCCGCCGCGCGGGCTATGAGCGCGAGGCGGGCCAGGTGCGTCACGGGCCCACCCCCGCGTTGGGGCGGGTGATCGGCACCAGGGGCGCCGTCTTCGTTGCAGGCGGCGCCGGCGGCAGGCCGCAGCCGCCCCACAGGGCGAAGCGGGCCGTGTAGATGCCTGACAACGTCGGGCCATCGGCCAGGCGATCGTCTGGGCTATTGGGGCAGCTCACCGTTCCCGGTGGCGCCTGGAGGAGGACGACCCTGTATGGCGGCGGGGCGCAGACTGTGACAAAAGCCGAGGCCCGGCCCGAGGGGCCCACCGCCACCGGGCCCTGCCAGAGGGTCCGCTCCATGGTGTCCTTCACCGCCACGACGGCCGGGCCGGTCAAGGGTTGGGCGGCATCGCCACCGTCCCAGGTGCCGTTGCAGCCCGGGCAGTCGTAGCCGCCGGCGCCGACGGCGTCGTGGAACACGTCTATGGCCACGGACCATCGCCGGGTGCCCTCGCACATGGGGGTTGGGCCCGGGGTGACTGGCGGCGCCGTTGGTCCTGGCGGTGGCGTGACCGGTCCTTGGGTGGCGGGGGACGTCGGCGTGGGTCCGGGGGGCGGGGTGGCGCCCGGTATTGGTGTGCCGTACACGGCCGCGATCTCCAATTGGGGTTCGGCGGGCCGGTAGGTCCGCCGCGTGCCGTCGGCGTCGAGGTAGCGGACCCTCAGGTTGCCCACCCTCTGGCGTCCAGGCCGCCGGGCCTGCAGGGTGTAGCTGATGGTCAGGCCGGCCGCCGGCAACGCGGGTCGGGTCCAGACGAGGCTGTCGGCCACCCGCAAGGGGGCGGGCTGGCCGCTGCCCGGCACGTAGGCCACGAAGCTCGGGTCGAGGTCATCGGTGATGATCAGGTCCGTGAGGCTGAGGGCTTGGATCTCGGCGCCGATGCGGTCGTAGATGGCCGCCAGGTCGGCGGGGCCCGGGGCGTAGAAGAAATCCGCAGGCGAGCTAGCGATGGCCTCCAGGAGCAGGGAGTCGACGAAACGGCCGAGGCCAATGGTGAAGATGTGGGCCCGGCGGGAGCGGGCCCGCTCGGCGGCCACCAGGGCGGCCACGTTGGCCTCGGGCACCATGGGGCGGCTGGGGGCGCCGTCGGTGAGTAGCACCAGGACCGGCAAGGCGTTGGGCCGGCCCTCGGCGGTCAGGAGGCCCGCCGCCGAGCGGATGGCGGCCGAGATGTTGGTGTCGCCGGCCGGGTGGATACCAGTGAGGGCGGCCCGGAGAGCCGCCAGGTCCGTGGTGAGGGGCTGGACGACCGCCGCCGCCTGGTTGAAGGTCACCACCGCCGCCCGGTGGCGAGTGAGGTCAAGGCCGTCGAGGAGCCTCTGGGCCGCGTCCTGGGCAGATTCCATCTGCCGGCCCTTGATCATCGAGCCGGAGCGGTCTATTAGCAGCACCACGTCGGCCCCTACCACGGCCCCGGGGGGGCAGGTGGCCTCAAGGCGCAGGCCCACTTCCACGGCGCCGCACTGGGAGACCTGGGGCGGGACCAGGCTGCGTGAGCCCGTGACGCGGCAGGAGCGCCCGGTGAGGGGCGGGTCGACGGGGCTAGGGGTCGGCGTGGATGGAGGACCCGGGGCGTACACGCCAATGGCCCCCGTGTCCTGGTCGAGGACGAATATGCGGGCGCCGGTGCCCATGGCGATGTCCACCGGTTCCCCGGGCACTTTGAACCGGGCCACGGGTAGGCCCCCCAGGCGGTAGACCCGGACGAGTCCATCCGAGAAGAGAACCGACACCAGCACATCGCCATCGTCGTCGGCGCCGCCGGCCACCCGGAAGGGGCCGCTCAGCTCCACGGTGTCCCACCGGGTTAAGTCGGCGGGCAGGTAAGGAGGTGGCCACGCGTAGACCGCCCCGGCAATTAGATCGGTTGCCACCAGGGTTCTGTCTGGCGCGGCATCGACATCGGCGGGGAAGCCGGCGGCGGCCCCGGGGGGCGCGAGGAGGCCCGACACCTGGCCGTCGCCAGTGTTCATCCATTTCAGAGTGCCGGCCGCTGGTTCAGTGAGCCATACCCGGCCGCCGGCCACGGCAATGCCGCTGCCAGTGCCGCAGCTGCATTCTCGGGTCCAGGCCTCTACCCCGGCCCCGTCGTAGCGGGACACCGCCCTGAGGAGGGGCCGGGCCGACCAGCGCCCCAGGAACAAATCCCCCGTTGGGCCCACCGCCAGATCCAGGCCATCGGCGGGTATGGGGGCCCGTCCAACCTCGGCGCCCGTGGCGTCCAGTGCCACCGCCTCGCCGGCGCTGGCGTCCATCACCCACAGGCTGCCGTCGGGGGCGCCATGCAAATTGAAAGGCGCCGGCAGTCCGTGGGCCGAGGCCGGCCATAGGGCTTCCAGGCGGTAGCCCGGCAAGGTGGCGTCAAAGGCCGTCGGCCCGGAGGCGGCGGCGATGCCCACCAGGGCTACGGCGCCCAAGGCCACCGCGGGCGCCGCAATGAGACGCCGCGACGCGGCCGAGGGGACCCGGTCGTGTAGGGCTGATTGGGCGGTCGGGCTCATGTAGATGGGATGTACCCCACGGATGAGCAGGGCAGGGACGGCTCTTAGGGGGAGTTGCCTCCCCTTGGTCCGGCCGCTGGCGCTGGCGGCCCGCCCCAGTGGCTGAAGGATACAAGGGCCTATCCGCCCTTCCTAACGTCGCCGGCGCCGCCGAGGTAGTGCCCAGGGTCAGCCGGACCCCTGGTGAACCTCCGGGGCGGGATCGAAGCTCGCGGTGGTATCCTCCAGCGCCAGGTCGGTTCCCCAAAGGAGGGTAACGGTGGCCGTGGACGGGACAGCCACGGGGCGGACAGGAACGTCGGCGGCAATCATCGGCCGCTGTGCCGCCCTGGAACCGGCCTTGGCCGAGGCGCCGGTTTTGTTGGTGGCCGTGGGCCTGCGGCCCGCCCGGGAGGAGGTGCGCCTCGAGGCCGAGGCCCGTCCCCGGGGTCTGGTGGTACACAATTACGGTCATGGTGGGGCGGGGTTGACCCTGTCCTGGGGCTGCGCCGAAGAGACGTGCCGCATAGTCGCCGCCCATCTGGGTGGGGAGGCGGCGGGCAAGTAGTGAACACCCGCACCCGCACCCTGGCGCCGGCGCCAGGTGGCTTCACGATGGTGGATTGCGCCCTGCTGCTCCTGGTGGTGATCTGGGGGCTCAACTTTGCCGCCATCAAGTTCGCCCTGGCGCAGTTCGATCCCTTGGCGTACAGCGCTCTGCGGTTCGTGACGGCATCGCTCGTGTTGCTGGCCATCGCCGCCGCCCGGCCGAAGGGCATTCACATCGCCCGCCGGGACTGGCCCGCGGTGGTGGCCCTCGGCTTGGTGGGGCACACGGCGTATCAGATCATGTTTGCGTACGGCCTGCGGGACTCCAGCACGGGCAACGCCGCCTTGATCTTGGCTCTGGTGCCCGTGTTCGTGGCTGTGATTGGCACGGCCACGGGCCTCGAGGGGTTGCGGGCCGTGGGCTGGCTGGGGGTCGGGGCGTCCTTCGGCGGCATCACCCTGCTGGTCCTCGGGGCTCCTGGGGCAGGAGGGGCCACCGTCACGGGCGACCTCCGTACCTTGGGCGGGGCCCTGGCCTGGTCGTTGTATACGGTGTTCGGGCGGCCCCTCTTGGTCCGCTACTCGCCCCTGGTCCTCACGGCGGTGACCATGGCCGTGGGCGCCGCCGGCCTGGCGGTGGCGGGGCCGCCCGCCCTGCCGCTCCTGGGGGCGCGCTCGCGGTCCCTCGGTGGACCGGCCGCCGCACTAGA
>CAZXNP010000237.1:0-3790 GCA_964642035.1 uncultured Anaerolineales bacterium
GGCCGGCCGACGCGGCGCACCACGGTGGCAGCCGGTGGGCGCGCAGCATCCCTTTCCGCCCGCGTTGCCGCCCCGCGTTGCCGCCCCACCACGATCACGGCCCCGGCGCCGAGGCCCGCGATCAGCAGGACCGCCGGCAGGAAGCTGGCCAGGCGCGACGACATCAGGGCCCGCCGGGCACCAGGTGGTGGGATCGTGAGCAGGGCCGCCCTTGCCTGCGGCGAAGCCGCAGGGCGGCGCCGTGAGGCCATCAGCCGCCGGAACTCGAGCTCGTCGGCCCAGGCCATGGCGCACTCGCCACACCCGGCCATGTGCTGCTGCACTGCCTCCCGGGTGGCCCGATCCATCTCGTCGAACACGCCCAACAGCCGGCGCACTCGGTCACAGTTCACGGGTCACCTCCCGGTATGCCCGGGTGAAGGCCTCTCGGGCCCGCTGGCGGCGCTTTCTCGCCGCCGCCGGCGTGATCCCGAGGACCTCCGCCACCTCTGGGGCCTTCATGCCCACCTCGGCGAAGAGCAGTAGCAGGGCTCGAGGTTCGGGGCCGACGGCCTTCAGGGCGCGGTCGATGGGCTCCGCGTCCTCCACCGCCGCCATCCTGTCGCGACCCCGTAGCACGTGAAGCAGCCGGTGGAGGCCGACGGTGCCCCCGCGGCGACGGCGCCGCAGATGGTCCACGGTGGTATTCGTGGCGATGCGGTAGAGCCAGGCCCGAGGGTTGTCAGGGACGCCCCCGGTGGGCAGGGCCATGTATGCCTTCAGGAATGCGTCTTGGGTGACGTCTTCGGCCTCTTGCTCGTTCAGCACCATGCCGTGGACGTAGCGCAGAATGGGCTCGTAGTAGTTGCGAACCAGAGCCAGGTACAAGGTCTCCAGCTCGTCCCCCACCGCGTCCCGGGCGCCGGTGCCCCCTTGGCGCCCCTCGCTGGTGGCACCTTCCCCTAGGGCCCGCGGCACCTCTACCACGTCCAAAGGCTATCTCCTCCTCGATCCAGGGCCTATGACGGCTGCCGGGGCCGGAGTGTGACGCCTTAGCCTTCAGCCGTAGCTGTAGAACCCCCGGCCGCTCTTCCGGCCGAGGCGGCCGGCGGCCACCATCCGACGCAAGAGGGGTGGGGCCGCGTAGCGGTTGTCCCTGGTTTCCTCGTACATGGCGTCGGCGATAAACAGCATCGTGTCGAGGCCAACGAAGTCCATGAGCTCAAACGGGCCCATGGGATGATTCATGCCCAGGCGCATGGCGGTGTCAAAGTCCTCCTTGGTAGCCACCCCTTGCTCCAGACCCCGAATGGCATCGAGGCCGTAGGGCACGAACAGCAGATTGACGATGAAGCCCGGATTGTCCCGGCGAGCGACCACAACGGTCTTGCCCAGGCTCTCGCCGAAGGCCCTGAGGGCGGCCAGGGTAGGATCGGAGGTCACGACCCCCATGACGATCTCCAGGAGGGGCATGACGGGCACCGGATTGAAGAAGTGGGCGCCGACTACCTTGTCGGGGCGGGAGGTTGCCGCCCCCAAGCGGGTTATCGAGATGGAGGAGGTGTTGGATGCCAGAATAGTGGTACCGGGGACGACCCTGTCGAGGGCGCGAAAGATGTCGCGCTTGGTGTCCAGGTTCTCGACGGCGGCCTCGATGACGAGGTCGCAGCCCGCCAGATCGTCTATGTCCGTTGTGCCCCGGATACGATCCAGGGCCGCGGCGTGATCCGCGGCCGAGATCTTCTCTCGGGCGAGGCCCCGGTCGAGGGAGCTCCGCACCTTGCCGAGGCCGGCGTGGAGGAGCTCCTGGGAGACCTCCCGCACGACCACGTGGCGCCCGGACCGGGCTACGACCTCGACGATTCCGGAGCCCATGAGGCCGCAGCCCACCACGCCAACGGTGTCGAAGGCGCCCTCGGCTGCGGGAGCCGAGGAGGGGGAAGTGTCAGTGGCGTTCATGACGGCGAAGGATATCCCGGCCTTCGTCGCGGCGGAAGACTGGCGATGCCTGGCGCCTCGCCTGGGCCGGCGCCCGGGTCAATGCCCGCCAGAATGTCGGTGCTCAGCCCGGGGGCGTCGGCGGTGTGGCGCCGAGCCAACAGATAGTGCTCCACGAGGAGCCGCGACTTGAGCCATGCCGCGAACTCCTCCATGTGCCCGCCGGTCTGACTGCGATGGGCCGCCACGGCCTTGAATTTACGCTCGGCCACGGCGGAGATGTCCACCCGGGTCGTTATCTCATTCTCCTGGTAGCCGACGAAGGGGTGGGCCTCTCCGGCGAGGACAACCGGGCCCCGATTCTCGTTGAGGGCCTTGGCGTCCGCCGCCGAGAGCACCTGGTAGAAGAGCCGGAGCGGCCCGGCCTCGCCCCCGCCGGCCCCCACATCGGCCTCGGCCTCGCCAAAGGCCCTTGAGGCGGCCTTGCTCACGGCAATGTGGTCCGGGTGGCCGTATATCCCCTCGGGGCCGAAGGTGATGACCACGGCGGGCCTCACAGCTTCGATCACGGCGCCGATCTCTGCCGCCAGGTCGTCGAGGGTCACGGAGTCGAGGGCGCCATCGGGGTGGTCCAGGAAGTGCAGCCCAGCCGCGCCCAGCACTCCAGCGGCCGCCTCGGCCTCCCCGCGGCGGATTTCCGCCAGCCGGGCCCTGTTGCCTGGCGTGTCGAGGGCTGGGTCGGCGATCTCGCCGGCCGCCCCATCCGTGGCGATGATCACGTGCACCGGCACGCCCCGGTCGCTCAACAGAGCCGTCAGGCCCCCAGAACCGAAGGTCTCGTCGTCCGGGTGGGCCACGGCGATGACGACAGGCGGCCTTAGGGACGGCTCCCCTTCCATTTGGCTGTCTTCCACGTCGGTTGTCTCCTTCATCAGGGTTGATTGGCGGGGGCCCAAGGGCGCCGGGCGCCAGAGAGGGTTGTCACGAGCTCATCGTGAATGACACCGTTGGAGGCAACGAAGCGGCCACCATCGATCCGCGGCGGCCGGCCCGCGAGGTCGGTGACTCGCCCCCCTGCCTCCCGCACAAGGAGGATCCCGGCCGCCACGTCCCAGGGCCTCGTGCCGTGCTCCCAGTAGGCGTCGAGGCGCCCGGCGGCCACGTAGGCCAGGTCGAGGGCCGCGCTGCCAGGGCGCCTGATGCCCCTGACCCGGGGCATGACCGCCGCGAATTCAGCCAAGTTGTTGTCCGCCGCCGACCCCTTGTCGTAAGGGAAGCCCGTGGCCACCAGGGACTCCGCCAGGAGCCGCCGCCCCGATACCTCGAGCCGGCGGTCACCCAGATATGCCCCCTGGCCCCGGGCGGCGCGGAAGAGCTCGTTCCGAAGGGGGTCGTAGCTGACGCCGCACAGCACTTCGCCCCCCTCCACCGCGGCCATGCTCACGCAAAACACCGGAAAACCGTGGGCGAAGTTGTTGGTCCCGTCCAGGGGGTCTACGTACCAGACGACGGCAGCGCCGTCGCTGCCCCCCGCGCCCCCTTCCTCGGCTACGATGCCGTGGCTGGGAAAGGCTTCCAGAAGCCGCCGGAGGATCAGGGCCTCGGATGCCGTGTCGGCCTCCGTCACGAGGTTGTGGGCGTGGCCCTTTTGTCGCTCGTTGTGGGCCACCCCGAAACCCTCGGCCACCAGCGCCCCGGCTTCCCCGGCGACGGATTCGGCGACGGGTAGAAGATCACCGTGGGGCGACGCGGCGCTCGCCCGCACACACCGCGCTCCAACACGCTAACGACCCACCACGCGCCGTTGCCATTTTTCTCTTTTTTTTTTTTTTAAAGAACCGGCCCCCCCCGGAATTCTCCCCTTTTCCCCTCC
>CAZXNP010000238.1:0-3783 GCA_964642035.1 uncultured Anaerolineales bacterium
CATCTTGGGGGGAGCTTACGCCTCTTCGAATTTCCACGGAAGTCGGGACGCATCCCGTTCCAGGCCAGTAAGCGCGTGGAAGACAGGTGAGCTAGTGACAGAGGCACGAAAGCAGCGGCTAAGACGAACGAGCGGACCGGCGCTGACGGGCGCTGCGGTGGTCGTAGGTGTTCTGGTGATCATCCTGGCACAGCGCATGAGCCCACCGACAGTCCTCGAGAGCGGGACTGACGGCACCCCGACCCCGCCGCCGAGCCCCAACATTGCCGGACTGTTCGGGGCCTTGGAGAGCGGTGATGCCACGGCGGTCGCAGAACACGTGGCGGCGCAACAAGCATACTTCGACGCTGGCGGTGACCCAGTAGCAGCGCAGAGTGTTGCCGGTACCCCCGATGTGTCCACGGTCGCCACTGCGGTGGCGGATAGTGACGTGGATGTGCGGCGTCGGGGAATGGCGTCGCTCGCATTCAATCGCCCTTATGAGGGCGGGGAAGCAGCGGCAGACCTGATTGAGGCGGGTCTAGGGGATAGTGACGCTCAAGTCCGGACGCAAGCAGCGCGTGCTGCCCATGCTGCGGCAGAGCAGTTCCGTGTTGTTGCCGACGGTGGGGAGACCCCCGTTTGGGACTGGGAAGCCGATAGTAGTCTCCGTGGGGCTCTCGTGAACGCAGTGGACGACATGGGGCCGGACGTCGGGACAGAGGCAGCACTAGCCGTAGGGCGCCTCTACAGTCCGGCCCCCGAGATAGAAGTAGCACTGGTCGAGGCGTTTGAGTCCAGTTCTGACACAGGCCTACGAGCGGCTGTGGTTGGGGTAATCGGACAGCATGCCTATACAGGCTCTGGTGTAACCACCCTACTCGAGACAGCCCGGGCGGATGTTGACCCACGCACACGAGCAGTCGCGGCAACGGCCACGGCGCTGTGCGGCGTGGCCAACGCCGAGAACATCTTACGGGAGTGGTTGTTTACCGAGGAGAACACGGACGTTCGACTGGCGATCCATGGTGCCCTGCAATGGCTCGAGCCCTAGTCAGGCCAAGGATGCGACGAAACCGGGAGCCGGGAGGGTCGCCTAAGCCCCTTCGGGGCTCCGTTTGCTCTTTGTGCGGGGGGTAGAAGAGGAAGCTGCCCGCGCCGCGCGGCGCGGGTTTCGGCATAAGGGTGTCAGGCGACCGCGCAGCAACCTATAGTTCGGCACGGACCGGAGCCGAGCCGCCTTGCGCCGGACCTCCGCCGGCCGTCGGTCGTAGCGGGCGGTGGTATCCGGGGACGCGTGGCCGGCGAGCCGCTGAACGGTCGCGATATCGGCTCCGACTTCGAGTAGGTTGCCGATCATGGTCCGTCGGAGATAGAGGATGTGTTGGAGCCGGCAGAGCCAGCTCCCGTCGTTCAGGCGTGGCTCACGTTTCGGGACGCAGAGAGGATGCGCTGTGCTGCTCCGGCGCCTTCGACGGGAAGGAGGATTCGACTGTGCGGCCACGTTGCACCAGATCTCTAGTTCCCCGTGACGTCCGACCGAATCGGGATTGCGCGCCAGCGGCACCCGGTCCTTTTCGAGCGCTCGCACCCCAAACGCAGAGGAGCTGGCTGGCCGGCCGCCCAGGGCCGCGCTCCTGAGGCCGGTGATCTGCCAACGCAGGTGGACGCGGGGGTGGACGCCACCGGTGGCGGAGGAGTTTCGTGGTGGGACCAGCGGACGACGTAACCGTGGCCGCGGGCGCGGCCCACCGGTCACCTCACCAGCGCGGGAATGTAGACATGCCCGGGGCCCCACAAGGGTGCGTAGGGCGGGGACCTGCCGAGGACCACGAGGCCGCTTGTGTCCGTGGCAACCACGAGCACATCCCGCTGGGCGGCGACGTCGTACGCTTCGCCGCCGGTGGATGTACGCCGCAGGGGGCGCGGAGCCGTAGGGAGTGAGATGTCGTATTCGAGCAGGAGGCCCGGCTCCACATCGTACGGCCTGGTCCGAACGGAGACGTACAGTCGAGGACCGGCGGCGGAGGTCGCCACCGTGAGCCCGGTGATCTCTGGTGGCTCCCGGGGGTCGTCGGAGACAGCGAGGGTGGTCACTAGCCGCGGGGTCGCAGGGTGGCTGACATCGAACACGGCCAGGGCGCCGTTTCTCAATGCGCCGTACGCCCAGTGCTCGAACGGTGCCACAAGGTACATCTGCTCGTAGCGCGTCCTGGCTAGCCCGACCTCGACCGGAGTGGCGGGAGTCGAAACGTCGATGACCCGCAGTCCGGAGCCTTCGTCCGCCACCAAAGCGGTGTCACCGGCGATCTCGATGTCGCTCGCCGTGCCGAGCCACCCGTCACCGTCGGGCGGCAGTGACGCCAGGAGGTCGAGACGGGTCGGGTCGCGGACGTCGTAGACATGGAGCCCGGCTTCATCGCTCTCCCCGTAGCCGACGTACGCGAAGCCGCGGTGGAGCTCGACAGCTCCGCCGACCTCGGCGGCAGCGGCCCCAAGAGGCCGGGCAGCCGCCGGGTCCGATATGTCGAGGGTCGTCACGCCGCCCCGGCCGGCCACGACGGCGACGCCGGACTCGACGTCCACGTCGAATGCACTCCATGGGCCCGAGGTGACACCCAGGGGGCGTGGAGCGTGGGGGTCGGTCACATCGATGGAGCGTAGGTTACCCTGCTCATCCGTGGCGAAGGCCAGCTTGCCGTCCAGGGCCAAGTGGCGGGCCGTCCACGCCCCCTCCGGCACGACGGCTCCCGCCCGGCGGGGGTGGCCGGTGGAGTCGACCCGGAACACATCCAACCTCGCGCCGACGGCAACGAGCCGGGACTGGTCGACGGCGACGGCGTGGACGTCCCTGAGGCGGAGGGTGTCGATCGCCTGGGGCGCTTCGCGGTTGGAGAGATCCAACCGGTGCACATCCCCGGCAGTGGCGTAGGCGAGGTCGTCGCGCAGCACGACGTCCGTCACAACGCCGGAGCGCCACGTGCCAAGGGGGAAGGCGCGGCGCGGGTCGGAGACGTCGATCAGCTGGACGCCGCCACCGGGTGGGCAGTGCCCATCGCAGCGCGGTGCGGCGAAGCCAACGGCGACCAGGTCTCCCGCACGATCAACGCTGGACGGCTGCCCTTCAATGTGTCCGTACATCGACGCCTGATAAGCGTGGCCCAGGTACACGGGTCCCTCCTGGTCCGTAACATCCACCAGGTGCAGTGTGCCGACCCACCCGACGTGGGGCAGGCTCGCAGCCACGACGCACAGTCCGGCCTCGACGTGCACGGCCGTGGCGACCCCGTCGAGAGCCAAGCCGCCCACGCGCACCGGCGACCGGGGACTGGAGACGTCGAACACGAGGAGACCCGCCTCGCCGGCGGCGACGTAGACGCGGTCACCCCTTCGGGCGACGTCGAAGGCGCCGTGCCCCACCATCGTGTTCGATGCCAGAGTGGGATGGCGCGGATCCACCAGATTCACGAGTGCCAGTCCACCCGCGCCCGTCGCGATCGCAGCGTAGTCACTATGCACGGAGATGGAGCGCGGTGGCCCGGCGAGGGCGAGTCGACCGACGGTGGTAGGGTTCTCAGGGTCGCGTATGTCGTAGACGGCGAGGGCGGAGCCCTGGCCCGCGTACGCGTAGTCGCCGGAGATGGCCACCGCCCTGCCGTGCAAGCCGCCCAGGCTGCCGAGATGCGGCAGTTGTGGCGTCGCGCCAGGGACGGACGAGGGCATGCCTGCTGCGGCGCTTGAGGCGGCTAAGCCCGACACGAGGGCCAGCAGAGCGGGGGAGGCGGGGGGGGGCGGCTCACTCAG
>CAZXNP010000239.1:0-3775 GCA_964642035.1 uncultured Anaerolineales bacterium
CGTGGATGACGGCCACGAGGTCGGCTTCGTCGCCGACATGTGCGAGCCCTCGACGCGCTGACAGCGGGTGGCGAGACCGTCATAGCGAGGGGGAACTACAATGTGCCCCTGGCCGCCGGGGAGGTGGCCGACGACACCCGGATTCGGGCCTCCCTGGCGACGGTGAAGGAAATCACCGCCAGCGGGGCTGCCTTGATCCTGATGAGCCATCTCGGGCGGCCGAAGGGCCCTGATCCTGCGCTGCGGATGGCCCCCGTGGGCCGTGCCCTGGCGGGGCTCCTCGGCCAGCCCGTGGCCGTGGCGGGCCACGTGGTGGGCGACGACGTGACGGCGGCCGCCGGTCAACTGGCCCCCGGGGGCGTGCTCCTCCTGGAGAACCTGCGCTTTGAGGCCGGGGAGAAGTCCAACGACCCGGCCCTGGCCGCTGGCCTGGCTGCCCTGGCAGATGTCTACGTCAACGATGCCTTCGGCACGGCCCACCGGGCGGCGGCTTCCACCGTTGGCGTCGCCAGGCTGCTGCCGGCGTACGCAGGGCGCCTGATGGAGCGGGAGCTCGAAACCCTGAGCGGGGCCGTCTACAGCCCCGATAGGCCCCTGATGGTGATCCTGGGCGGAGCCAAGATCAGCGGCAAGATCGGCGTGCTGCGCAATCTCTTGCCCAGGGCCGAGGGGGTCCTCGTGGGGGGCGGCATCGCCAACACCTTCCTGGCCGCCCAGGGGGTGGCCATGGGCGAGTCCCTGGTGGAGCCGGGGCGCCTGGCCGATGCCAAGGAGATGCTGGCCGCGGCAAGGGATCGCCTGCGGCTCCCGGTCGACCTGGTGATCGCCGACACCGGCGGCAGCCGACGGGTCGTGGCGGCCCGGGACGGCGTGCCCCGGGGCTGGCGGGCCTTGGACGTTGGCCCGCGCACGTCTGACGCCTTCGAGGCCGCCTTGGGCGATGCCCGGACGGTGGTTTGGAACGGCCCCTTGGGCGCCTTCGAGACGCCACCCTTCGATGAGGCCACCACCAGGCTGGCCCGGGTGGTGGCCGCCCTCGATGCTCGTACCATCGTTGGGGGAGGGGACTCCGTTGCCGCGGTCACGGCGGCTGGCGTAGCCCCGGACATCGATTGGATATCCACCGGCGGTGGCGCGATGCTCACCCTGCTGGCGGGGGAGGTGCTGCCGGCCGTGGCGGCCCTGGCCGCCTCATTGTCGTCGGCGCCGCCGGCCTCCGCGGCTGGCTAGACGGCTGGACGGCTGGACGGCTGGCCGGCTAGAGGGCCAGTCGGCTAGCCGAGATGGGGCCGCAGGCGCGCCATGAGGCGCTCCTTGGGCAGGAAGCCGATGATGCGCTCCGCCTCCTGACCGTTCTTGAACAAGATGAGGGTGGGGATGCTCTGGACCCCATAGCGCATGGCGGTGCCCTGATTCGAGTCCACGTCGAGCTTGCCGACGGTGAGCTCGCCGCTGTTCTCGGCGGCAATGTCCTCGAGCACCGGGGCGATCATCTTGCAGGGCCCGCACCAAGTGGCCCAGAAGTCCACCAGCACGGGGCGATCGGCCTCGATCACCGCTGACTCAAAATCGGCGTCGGTAACCGTGACGGGCTTGCCGCTCACGGTGGCTGCAATGTCGTTCAAACCTGGGATCCTCCGTCGAATGGTGCGGCGTCGCCGCGTACGTCGCGTGACACCGTCACGCGTGGAACTCGGGGTGGGCCTCGTTGCCCGCACACGAGACGGGACAGTAGTGGGGCATCTTACCCCCGCCTTGCTCGGGGCTCCTCACCCTCTACAATGTCCGCCGCAAGGAGAGAACTGTGGCCCTCGGGGACGAAGCACGGCGGACACTCTACCATTATATGAGCTTGAGCCGGGCCGTCGAAGACGCCGCCTGGGCCCTGGCGGGCCAGGGCCGCCTCGTGGGGCGCCTTTACACCGGCCATGGCCAGGAAGCCGTGCCCGTGGGCTGCGCCTTCGCCCTGGAAGGGGGGGACATCATTGCCCCCATGTACCGCGATTTGGGGGCACATCTGGTGCGGGGCGTCGAGGTCTGGGAGGTCTTCGCCCAGTATTTCGGCAAGGCAGCTAGTAGCACCGGCGGCAGGGATTCCGGCCTCCACATCGGGGACATGTCCCGGGGGATCATCGGCATGATCAGCGTGCTGCCCGACTCACTGCCCGTGGCCGCCGGGGCCGCCCTGGCCTTCAAGGTCCGCCGCCAGGCCGGGGTGGTCATGACCTGGCTTGGCGACGGCGCCACGAGCACCGGGGCCTTCCACGAGGCGCTCAACATGGCAGCGGTCATGGGGCTCCCTTTGGTGGTCGTCATCGAGAACAACCAGTGGGCCCTGTCCACCCCTACAGGCCGGGAATTCGCCGTCGACAAGCTGGTGGACAGGGCGACGGCCTACGGCATTCCAGGCCAGCAGGTGGACGGGAACGACGTGGAGGCGGTCCATGGCGCCGCCGCCGAGGCCGTGGACCGGGCCCGCGGCGGGGGCGGCCCTACCCTCATCGAGGCCGTCACGATGCGCATGCGCGGTCACTCCGTCATCGACCCGGCGGACTACGTGCCGCCGGCGCAGCTCGCCGAGTGGGCGGCCCGGGATCCCATCGAGGCCTACAGGCGGCGCCTCGAGGCTGAAGGGCTCTGGGACGCTGACCGGGAGGCGGCCCACCGCCAGGAGCTGGGGGAAACCGTGGAGGCGGCCATCGCCCGCGCCGAGGCGATGGCGGACCCGAAGCCCGAGGACGCCGGGGCCGGAGTCTTCGCCCCTGGCGCCGGGGCGGCCACGTGATCGCCACCTACTTGGCGGCGATCACCGCCGCCCTGCGGGCGGAGATGGCCGCCGACGAGGCGGTGATCCTGCTGGGGGAGGACATCGGGGCTTACGGTGGTGTCTACAGGGCGACGGCCGGTCTCCTGGCCGAATTCGGCAACGACAGGGTCATCGATACCCCCATCGCCGAGAATGCCATCATCGGCGCCGCCACCGGGGCGGCCCTCATGGGCCTGCGGCCCGTGGCGGAGATCCAGTTCGCCGACTTCTTGGCCTGCGCCATGGACCCCCTGGCGAACATGACCGCCACGATTCACTACCGGTGGCGCCAAGAGGTGCCCCTCGTGGTTCGCGCCCCGGCGGGGGCGACGTGGGCCAGCGCCGGCCCCTTCCACTCCCAGAGCCCCGAGGCCTGGTTCGCCCACACACCGGGGCTCAAGGTCGTGATGCCCGCCACCCCCACCGACGCGTACCGGTTGCTGCGCTCTTCCATCCGGGATCCGAACCCGGTGCTCTTCCTTGAGCAGAAGTACCTGTACCGTCGCCTGAAGGAGGAGGTGCCCGAGGCCGACTGGCAGGTGCCGTTGGGCGAGGCTCGGGTGGCAAGGGTGGGCGCCGACGCCACCGTTGTGGCCTGGGGCACCATGGTGCACAAGGCCCTGGCGGCGGCGGACACGGCGGCGGCGGAGGGGGTGGAGGTGGAGGTCATCGACCTGCGGTCCATCATCCCCTGGGACAGGGAGCGGGTCCTGGCCTCCGTGGCCAAGACGGGTCGCGCCCTCGTCGCCTACGAGGCCCACCGGACGGTCGGGTTCGGGGCTGAGGTGGCGGCCACCATCTCCGAGGAGGCCTTCGCCGAGCTGGACGCCCCGGTGGTTCGCCTGGCCGGCCTCGACACCCCGGTGCCGGCCCATCCGGTGCTGGAGGCGGAGGACCTGCCCGACGAGGGCAAGATCGCCGCGGCCCTGGAGGAGCTGGCACCCGAGTACCCGCGCAGGCGGCCGGCGC
>CAZXNP010000240.1:0-3768 GCA_964642035.1 uncultured Anaerolineales bacterium
TCCTCGGGGCCGCCGCTGAGGGGCAGGATCTCGGATTACCTGCTGCGAGGGGGCGGGCCCGAGCGGGTGTTCTTGCCGGCGTTGAGGGTTGGGGAGGAAGTAGCGGCGCCTTAGGGAGTGACACAACTACTGGCGAGGCGGATGACTGCGGCTTGGGTAGACCCTCATGTGATCGCCTCCGAATCACCGCCTCGTCCCGCCCGGTGAGCCCTAGCGTTCTCGGTCTTCCAGAGCAGCGCCGGATGTGCCCGGATGCGCTCGGCTAGCGGTGCATCCCTGGGGAAGAGCAGCTCGGGCACGAGTTCTCCCCTCTGGAGCCGCTCTGTGAACTCCCGTTCCGCCGGCATCGGCCGCGTCAGGGGCTCGATCACCCGCCACGCCCGTGCGCGCAGCTCGGTGGCTACAGGGCGGTCCTCGCGTCGCAGCATCGGCGCGAGAACAGGGCGGCGAGCTTGCCCGCCACCAGCTCCTCAGGCCCCAGAGCCGTAACCGGGACAGCCGGTCTTCCACCGGGCTGCCAGATCGACGCCGTCGCATGGTCGATGATCGAGACGCGGTGCAGGTAGTTCACGTCGATCTCGACTCGGTCGGGCCCGCCATCCGTGTTGCGGTACGAGAGGTACAGCTTGCGGCCGGCGTGGGCGTCGGCCGAGCGCCGGATCGCGTAGCCCTGCGCGGCCGCAACCGTCTCGATCGCACGCTCCACCTCCGGGCGCGCCGCGGTCATCGCCTCGCGCTCGACAGCGCCGACGTAGTTGAAGTCCAGATCGACGGAGAGGCGAGCCGGCGGCCCGAAACCCAGGTTCAACGGGGTTCCGCCCTTCAGGACGAGGGAGTGAGAGAGCAGCGGATGACGCCCCACGTCGGCCAGCAGTTCTCCCAACCGCACGACCTTCTCGAGCGTCTCGGGTGCGAATCCGGTCTCCGCGGCGTCCCGTTCGATGGACGCCCGGTCGATGTTCATGATCCCTCCCGGCTCAGCCCCTCAGGGAGGATGAGGTTCCACCGCCGGGAGAAGACGCCGCCGCGGTGGCTCCTCGGGACGTAGTGTGCCGATCGCGGCCGCTTTCTCTCCATCCGCGCGAGCAAGGAGTCGGGCACGAAGAAGCGCTCCCGATAGCGTTCAAGGAACCAGCCGACGCAGGCCCAGAGACCGCTCTGGGCGTAGGAATCGAGGATCTTCTCTAGCAGGTCCAGGTCGAGAACGCCGAAGCTCGCTGCCGATGCGACGAGCTCCTCGAGACCGCCGACGCGGTGTGGCTGGCGGAAGCCATCCACGAGAGTGCGCTCCGGACCTGAGTGTGCGACCGACCGCCCCCGCCGCTCGGTGTGCCGGACGCCGATCCGCTCGGTGCCCTTCCGCCGCAGCGCGGCTGGATACAGGAGAAAGCGGACAACGGCGCCGTTCAGGGCGATCGTCGATCGTCTCGCAGGGCAGAGAACGGTGCACTCGTTCCAGACGCTCTGCGCAGCGCCGAGAAGCTCGAGTGCCGCGTGATGGGAGAGGATCCCCTCCGGCCTGGCCACCGCGGCGACCAGATAGCGATCCGGGACGAATACGCCCGCCGACGCCCCCCGGGGCACGGCGGCGTAGATCCCCTGCGCGACGCGCTTCAGGCGCCCACGACGAGTATAGTGCCGTGCGCGTTCCAGCGCCGCGGGCCGCCCGGTACCGGTGGCTGCGGCGAGCTCGTCCAGCGAGAACACGGGATAGTTTGCGATGAAGTCAGCGGTGGAAAGGCGTTTCACTTGACGATCTGCCTCCTAACAGGGGACACTATACCCATCTTGGAGACGTAACGTCAAGTGAATGAGCGGGCCTGACCCTCTTTGGCCCACAAATCGAGGTTGGGGCGGCCTGCCGGACGGGTGAAAAGCGGCTGCGGCCGGGCCACCCCCGGACAGCCCGCTGAACTCGGTCGAGCCGCTGCGGGCAACGGCCGAGGACTTCCGCCTCTGGTAGTGGTTTCCGCGCGCCTTGACAATTCGCGGCGGTGCGTCGGAGCTAATTCTTGAAAAACTAACGCCAGGCGTTAGATTATCATGGGATCCCCTGTCCACCCGGGGCCCTTCCTCTAGATTCCACCGCAGGAGCCCACCCCATGCCGTGGGCCGTCCCCCCCCTCGGCCTCCATCGCCGCACCCGCCGGCTCGCCCAGCCGCTCCTTCTGCTGGTCTCATTCTTGGCCCTGGCTATTCCCACCGCCGGGCCTCAGGGCCGCCGCTCGGCTCCCCACGGCCGCCCACGACCGACGGTTGGGAGGACTGGTCGGTGGACCTGTCGGCCTTCGCCGGTGGCGAGGTCGAGGTGTCCATCAGCTACCTGTCCTGGGTGGCCACCTCCGGGGTGTGGCTGGACGACGTGGCCATCACCGGCGCCGGGCCACCTCCTTCGAGGATGACCTGGGCGGCTGGACCATCGCCGGTGCTCCGCCGGATAGCCCGCCGAACTCGGCGGAACCGGGGCGGGCAACGGCCGAGGACTTCCCCGTCGGGGCGGCGGTGACCACCCGGTCCACGGTGATGCTGGGCTTTGGGTTGGAGAACGTGGCGCCGGGCGACCGGGCCCCGCTGATGGGCAGGATCTTGGATTACCTGCTGCCAGGGGGCGGGCCGGGGCGGGTGTACTTGCCGGCGTTGAGGATTGGGGGCGTGCGTCCGTAGGGGCGTGGCCCGCGGCGCTACCTGGCACTTGGCCGGGCTCGGCCGCGGTGCCATCTGGGCATTGGGAAGCCCGCCTCGTTTCGAGAAGCGCGGCGCACCCGTATCCAGGCGCGGTTCAGCAGCGTTGGTAAAGTTGTTCTCTTATGCGGAGAGATCGGTTCTCTTGGCGGAGAGATCTCCCGACGACTGCAGCGTCTCTTGGAGCGTCAGGTCGGTGCGCTAATGAACTGTATTTATGGGCGGTAGCTCATTGACGATATCTTGAGGATTGCCATGACAGACGGGCATGCGGAGTCGAGCATCGAAGCGGTGTACTACATTGATGTGCCCATAGACGACAATGCAAACGAAGCTCCGTGTGACTGCGTGCTTTGTGGGACTGAGCTTGAGCGCGCAAAGATGGAGTATTCTTATCACGCCTCGAATCCGGGTACGATCCGCAGCAAGACCAAGATTCCGGGTTACCGGTGCCCGAAGTGCGACGCCCCCTACGTACCTGCAGAGGCCGAGATACCTCTGCTTCGGACTATCCTGCCTCTGCTCGCGGACTCGCCCGCTGACTATGCGTCGGTGGGGGACCGGATGCACAGGCTCGAGAGAACCGTGCGGAGGTCAATCCGCTCCACTCAACAGCGCTAACACCCACCGTGAAAACCTGGACATGCGTCCCGGTCCACGGTTTGCCAGCATACGGTCAGCCCCCAGAACATGCCGTGGACCAACTCGCAGCCGTTGTGGACAGCCTCGCGCCGTTTCTCAGGCGCGTGGCACCGTTCGAGTGGAGCCAAGCCGAGGGATTGACCTTCTTCGACTCGTACCATCTCTTGCAGGACGGAGTGTTCGCCACGACGGTTCTTCCTGCTTTTTCGTCCCACTTGGGTAGCCTTGGAGACAAGGATCCCATCGTCGTCGTTGCGTATTCCCTCGGCGCGTATCTCGTGTACCGGTGGCTCGAGGACCTTGAGCTCGCAGGACACCCAGCTGTGCGCCTAGTGGTGACCGTGGCGGGCCTGTGGCGCTGCTCCGAGGGGGCCGTGGACATCGAGGCTCGCGGGGGGCCACTGTCCCTGGAGGGCATCCAGGAGGCCGCAGGTGGCCCCGGCA
>CAZXNP010000241.1:0-3763 GCA_964642035.1 uncultured Anaerolineales bacterium
TCTCTCCGCGAGGAGCGGCGCACACGCGCCTCGACGACCGCCGATCGCGACGAGGGTCCTCGCCCAGACACGAGTCTCGAGAAGTTGGCCGCCCTCAGGCCTGCCTTCCGCGCCGGAGGCACGGTGACGGCCGGCAATTCCAGCACCTTGAACGACGGCGCGGCGGCAGTGCTCGTGGCCAGCTCGTCGGCCGCGGCCGAAGCCGGGCTGCCGGCCCTGGCCCGGGTGGTTGCCTCGGCCGTCGCCGGCGTCGATCCCCGGACCATGGGCCTCGGGCCTATTCCGGCAACCAGGAAGGCCCTCGCCCGGGCGGGCCTAGCAGTCGCGGACCTGGACCTGGTGGAGCTGAACGAGGCCTTCGCCGTGCAGTCCCTGGCCGTCATCGACACCCTGGGCCTCGATGAGGACCTGGTCAACGTCAACGGCGGCGCGATTGCCCTCGGCCACCCCCTCGGCTGCTCGGGGGCCCGAATCGTGACCACCCTGCTCCACGAGATGCGCCGCCGGGGGGCCCGGTATGGTCTGGCCACCATGTGCATTGGCGTGGGCCAGGGCATCGCGACGGTTTTCGAGAACCCGGCGGCGTAGTCCCCCAACCCCGGGGCCTGCCCCCAGAGGAGTCGCACCCATGGCCCACAGTTTCGAGCGTGACCGATACCGCATGATCATCGCAAACGAGGCGGTGGAGGCCGTGGCCGGAGAGTGGATGACTACCTTTGCGCCGGCCACCAACGAGGCCCTCGCCGAGGTACCCCGAGGCGCAGCCGTCGACGTTGACTCCGCCGTTGCCGCCGCCCGGGCCGCCTTCGACGGCGGGAAGTGGCGGCGCACCGGGGCTCAGAGGCGCAACAAGCTCCTCATGGGCCTTGCCGACCTCCTGTGGGGGCACCTCGACGACTTGGCCCGGGTCGAAGCCAGGGACAACGGCAAGGCCGTGGCGTCCGTGAAGGGCGAGATGATCCAGGCCATCTCGGAGCTCGAGTTCTTCGCCGGCGCCGCCACCAAGATTCGTGGCCATACGGTACCAACGCCCCACGGCTTCCTCAACTACACCGTGCGGGAGGCCCTGGGCGTGTGCGCCCTGATCGTCCCCTGGAACTACCCATTCCTGCTGGCGATCCGCAAGGTGGCTCCTGCCCTTGCCGCCGGCAACGCCGTGGTCCTGAAACCCGCCAGTGCCACCCCGTTGAGTGCGATTATCCTCGGCGAATTGGCCGCTGAGGCCGGCCTTCCACCCGGAACCCTGAACGTCGTGACAGGCCCAGGCTCATCCACCGGCCAGGCCCTGGTGGCGCACCCCGGCATCGACAAGGTCAGTTTCACCGGCTCAACCGCTAACGGCCGCAGTGTCCTTCGAGCAGCGGCCGGAGACTTCCGGCGGGTCACCCTCGAGCTTGGGGGCAAGAGTCCCAACCTCGTATTTGACGACGCCGACCTCGACGCCGCGGTGCCGGGCTCGGTGTGGTCCATCTTCTACAGCGCTGGAGAGAGCTGCGAGGCCAGGAGCCGTCTTTACGTCCAACGGGGCATCCTCGACTCCTTCCAGGCGCGATTCGTGGCCGCCACAGAGGGCCTCGTGGTGGGAGACCCCATGGACCCGGCGACACAGATCGGAGCCCTCATATCGCCGGCACACCTGGCGGGGGTCGAGGAGTTCGTCGCGACGGCCGTCGCGGAGGGGGCCACCGTCCTGGCCGGGGGCACCCGCCCGCCCGGCCCGGCCCTGGCGAAGGGCAACTACCTGCTTCCCACGGTCCTCACTGGCGTCAACCATGATGCCCGGGTGTGCCGTGAGGAGATATTCGGTCCGGTGGTCACAATCGTGCCCTTCGACACGGAAAAGGAGGCCGTGGCGATGGCCAACGACACCGTCTATGGCTTAGCCGCCAGCGTGTGGACCGCCGATGCCAGGAGGGCCATTCGGGTGGCCGGCGCCCTGCGCAGCGGTATCGTGACCGTCAACCAGCCCTTCACGGTGTTCCCCGGGACGCCCTTTGGGGGGGTCAAGCAGTCTGGCTGGGGGAAAGAGGCGTCCCTCGAGGCCCTCGACGACTACACGGAACTCAAGAGCGTTGTGGCATATGCCGGAACGAAGCCCGTTGACCCCTTCGGCGTTGGGAGATAGCCGAGGCGGCACCGTCCTGGTGGCGAGGCACATAGTCCTGGAATCGACTTTGGACGCCTGAATGGTCCGGTTGCCCGTGGCGTCCCTGGAAGGCGCGACCGGTGCCGATCCGTGGTAGGATTCCGGCACCAGCCAGCCCAAGAGTCAACATGTCCCAAATCGTCGAGTGCGTTCCGAACTTCAGCGACGGGCGCCGACCCGAGGTAGTCGAGGCCATTGCAGCCGCCATCACGGCTGCTGGAGGCCGCGTCCTGGATATCCACTCCGACCCAGACCACAACCGATCGGTGATCACCTTCCTGGCCGATCTGGCCCGGGCAGAGACTGCGGCCCTGGCCGGAGTTGCCGCCGCGGCCGAACGTATCGATATGACGGCCCATAGAGGCGCCCACCCTCGTATTGGCGCAGCCGATGTCGTGCCCTTCGTCCCCTTGCGGGACGTGTCGATGGACGAGTGCATCGCCTTGGCCGAGCGGGTCGGGCAACGGATCGCCGCCGATCTGGACCTGCCGGTGTACCTGTACGCCCGGGCTGCTACTAGGGAGGACCGAGGCAAGTTGTCCGCAATTCGCCGCGGGGAGTACGAGGGCCTGGCCAAGGAGATAGGCACCAATCCTGAACGAGCCCCCGACTACGGACCGTCGGTGATGGGCTCAGCCGGCGCCGTCGCCGTGGGGGCTCGCCCCCCGCTGATCGCCTTCAACGCCTACCTGAGCACCAGGGACGTGGAGGTGGCCGAAGCGGTGGCCCGGTGCGTTAGGGAGTCGTCCGGCGGCCTGAAGCATGTCCAGGCTCGCGGCTTCGCCATTCCCCATCGAGAAGCCGCCCAAGTATCGATGAACCTTCTACGCCACGACCGCACCCCCTTGCCCCGGGTCCTCGAGCTGGTGCGTCGTGAAGCGGCCCGCCACGGTTTGGCGGTCACCAGCACCGAACTGGTGGGCCTTGCGCCCCGGGCAGCCATAACCGATGCTGCCGGTTGGTACCTGCAGCTGGAGAAGTTCGGTCCCGATCGAATCGTGGAGACCTACCTGGCGCCGGAGCCCCGGAAGGCAGCGGTACCATTGCCAGCGGACTTCGTCGACGCCGTGGCCTCCGACTCCCCGACACCAGGCGGAGGCAGCGTCGCCGCCGTCGTCGGGGGCATGGGGGCAGCCCTAGCGGCCATGGTGGCGGGGTTGACCGTGGGCCGGAAGCGTTACGCCTCGGTTGAGGACGACATGCGGCAACTGCGTTCTCAGGCCTTTGCGCTCCAGGGCGAGCTCATGGACCTGGCCACGGCTGACATGGCGGCCTTCGAGGCAGTCATGGCCGCCTACCGCCTGCCCAAGGATACGACCGAGGGGGCGGGAAAGAGGCAGGAGGCGATCCAGGATGGTCTACGTAGAGCCACGGAAGTACCGTTGGACACGATGCGCCGGGCCGTGGACGTGCTGAAGATCGCCCGGCGGGCCGCCGAGATAGGCAATACCAATGCGATCTCCGACGCGGGCATTGCGGCCCGGATGGCCCACGCGGCGTGCCGAGGCGCGTCCTTCAACGTGGCCATAAATGTCCGCAGCCTGCGGGACCTGGCGGAGGGGGACGGCTATCGCCGTGAGGTAATGGATCTGGCTCAGGAGGCGGATCGTCTCGTGG
>CAZXNP010000242.1:0-3716 GCA_964642035.1 uncultured Anaerolineales bacterium
CCCAATTCTTTGGACAATTTAGATCCTATAACACCCATCGATCCAGTTATCAAAATCTTCATGTAATTATTCCCCAAAAAAACTCCAAATACATTCCAGCAACACATTCCATAGAAATATATTTATTATGTACGTTCTCAATCTTTCGACTAAAATCTAAGGTGCTAGGAACATTATATGCAAAGGGCTCAAAATTCCACTCGTCTTCCTCAATCACAATCGCATCAAGACCAGCAACCTCTATCGTACCACCAAGAGACGAACATATGATTTGACATCCTGACGCTCGCGCATCTACCACAACATTAGGGCAACTATCGAACCTTCCTAAATGAATAAAATAATCAGCCCTCTTATACAACGAAATCAAATCCGCAATTTCTAGATTGCCTACAAATACAATTTTACTCGCATCAGGATTTACATAATCTCGCATATCACCAGCAACGCATAGTATATCATTATCTGCACTATGCTCTTGGAAGTAACGTATGTTCTCGTCTAGCCTTTTAATATATCTCTGCCTACCATCTTCATAGAACCAAGAAGAAGCGCAGCACCAAATCTTACTATGGTTGTCTAATCCAACAGCAGCAGGAATGTTTTTGATATAATCAAAATCTGTTCCATTGTGAATAATTCTGTAATTATCAGTCTTACCGAAATGATGCTCGATCAGTCTTCGACTCCAATCAGACTGAAAGACAACACCATCTGCCATTTCATATGTTCTACGAATCGGCTCGTTCATACTATGATAATCATGCTCAGTATCATAGTATATGCCATCCAATCTCTGAATTAAAGGAATATCAGATTTTTGAGTAGCAATCACATAGGCTAACTGAACATCATCATTTCCTGTATTGACACCATGACCATTTAGCAATAAATACTCAGCCAGCTTTCTTGCTGCCCAATGTGGACCTGCACTTGAGTTCCAGTCTACATGATCAAATAATATATTCACAACAAACCTACCAACGACTCTTTCTTTTGTCTAGCCCGAATCTGTTCTGAAATATCAATCTGCTCTTGTGGTTCTACCTTATGCACGTTCATAGGATTTTCATCGTTATACACATACAAAATATCAGAAACAAAATGAACCTTCTCACAAGCCATTTCCATCAAAGGAAACATGATAGCTTGATCCCATGCGTATCGATAATAACTTTCAGTCTCATCACACAAGTCTTCAGACGTAATGTGCTTTGCCAATTTATACTTAAATGTACGAAGATGACTCGCACGCCACTGCGGATCTTTTCTATAGTCACCAGCCTTTTTAATATCCTCTGGATAATCACTCACATGAAAAGACGAATCATGTCCACCAGGATATACTACATAGCTTCCATACGTCAACCAACAATTCTCTTTTTCGTATATCTCACGAACACGAGACAAAACAGTCTCGTTGGCCAACCAATCATCACCATCTAAACAAATAATCACATCTTCATCATCGGCATCCATGTTCTGAATCATGGAATGAATATTGTATAGTGCATATTCTCGTTGTTGATTTTGTCGAAGATTAAACACACCATCAAGACCATACTCAAAAATAAAATCTTCAACATAGTCTACTGTATTGTCGCTAGAGTAATCATCGGTAATGATACATTCAAAATCGTCATAGTCTTGGTTCATCACACTAACCAAAGCATTCTTGATATACGACTCTGCATTATAAACTGGAATAATAATTTTGAAATGCATCACTATACCTTTTGTGGAATATGATTTTCTGCTACGAACTTTGCCTTTTCGTCTGCTCCCCAAATCTGAGGAAGAGTCGAATAGTGTACATGATGACGATTAATTCGTTCTTGTTTCAGTCTTATATATCTATCTCTTTGTGTTGTTTTCTTTACCAGTCCGTTTAGATCATATGGCCAACCAAGCTCAGGATCAAACTGCTTATCTTTTCGCGTCAATGAAGTATCATTGGAACAATCATATACATAAATCTCATTACAGTCGGTATTCACAAATCGAATCTTTCCATCAAGATGCGCCAATATCGCATCCAGCAAATGAAAATAATCATCCGTGATTGTGTCGCCTTCTAGATAACGAATATCTGCATCAATTACTTTATTCGATACGCAAAGATATGGCTCACCTCCTGGAATGTTTCTACCATCCCAATATGTATAGCCTTGCATAGGAACAGGTCGAATGTCTAGAAAAGACCAAACATACAAATCAGCAGCAGCCTTAATTGTGGGGCGACCGTCTTGAGGAGGGGCAGTTCTTAACGAATCAACAAAAGGAGACGTACCACTAAGATAGTCAAACTCAGACTTCAGCCATAAATCATATACACACTTAAATGCCATAGGATAATAATAATCATCACCATCAATTAGCATCAGGTGTGTATATTCATTTTCGTCTCGAATCGATTTGTAATAATCATATACCGAATTTTTACCTCTTCCGCAATGACCATCACTCTCTGTTTCGACTACATCATATCCTTGCTCTTTGCCAAAATATTCCTCAATCTGAGGATAGTAATTTTCATCCAAAGAATTGACTACAATGTGAACATCAAAATCAAAATCTGAAGGAACATTCTCTTGTGACTCAATAGACCATATGCATCTTTCTAACTTATCATTAGGAATCTTGTGATAGGTCAGAACAGCCACACAAACCTTCATAGACATTATTATCGACGCCTTCGCTTAGAGATACTTCCTAGAAAATCCATCCACTCATACTTTCTCATATTCCAACCATAAAAGTTATTATAGTATGTAGTCTGCATTTTCAAAATATTCTGAATACTAGAGTCCCAATATGCATCAATCGCATTATTCAGAATATTAGCAAACTTTTCTGCATGTCGAGTTGGATCAGATTCCCAATTATACATCCATGCATAGTCAGTACCCGTTTCGGTCAATGCTCCATAATTAGGAACAACAGCCAAACAACCAGCAGCCATAGATTCTAGAAGAACGCGACAAGATGTTTCTTCGTATACACTAGGGTATGCGAGAATATGAGCGCCTTGTAACTTTTCGCGCAACTGTGAATTGGGAATACTCTTATAATAATTCACACACTTCAGACTATCTAATCGGTCGAATAAAACTTGAAACTGTTCGTCAGCTTCTTCGTTACCATACAACTTAAAGCTAGAAAAGACATCAACTTCAAAATCATCTCTCTTCTGAGACAAAGACCGAACCGCAGCTTCTAGTATGTTCAATCCACGATGTGGTGTAGAGAAATAAATTAACTTAATCTTTCCATCTTTTGGTTTTTCGTGTGCAGGAATTTCATTGATTGCGTTTTTAATTACAATCCCTTCTTCATAAGGTATGCCCAAGTAACGAAAATACTTATCCTGCTGCCAATGCGACACAAACACAATCTTCTCAAACCTCTTTCGAGATTCAGGATCTTTCAAATGATCAGACTCAGGATCACCAGGCAAATCATGCAACCACAAAATATTAGGGCGCCCATCAAAAAACTCATCGCGAACGCGCGACTGTATAATGTTAAACTCTTTCCAAAGATCAGCAGGAAGATGCGAATACAGTTCTTCCAATAGAAGCTCGGTGCCACCCTTTGCATCAGGATTGACCATATTCTTCGTCAAATCAAATTTAATATCTGCACTATCATCGACTATATCTAATGAGAATTCCGACATAATTTACTCCCAAAATAGAGAAAAGGCGACGAGGAGA
>CAZXNP010000243.1:0-3693 GCA_964642035.1 uncultured Anaerolineales bacterium
TGAGCACGTCTATCCGCATCAGCGGCGCCGTGCGCCTGCCCACGGCGTCCCAGCTCCTGCTGGCGCCGAGCTTCGAGGAGTCGGTGGCCGAGGCGGCGGCGGCGCCTCGGCCAGCGGTCAGCGGGGCCGCGGACCCTGCCCGTGGTGCCGCCCCGGCAGAGCTGGGGCCGCCGGATCGGATCGTGGTGCCCGCCATCGCCGTCGACGAGGAGATTCGCACGGTGGGCTGGTCCCGGCTGTTCAACGGCGACAACGTTGCCAACGTGTGGGACACGGCCAACTATGCCGTCGGCTTCCACAAGACGTCGGCCCTTCCGGGGGAGGCGGGGAACACGGTCGTGTCCGGCCACAACAACATCCTCGGCTCCGTTTTCAGCGACCTGTACAAGCTCGAACCGGGCAACAAAGTATACCTGTATACCGGGGACAGGGTCCGCGCCTACAAAGTGGAGCAGAGCTTCATCGTCAAGGAGGCGGGGGCCTCGCCGGAGGAGCGCCGGGCCAACGCCCGCTGGATCGAGGCCACCGCCGACGAGAGATTGACCATGGTGAGCTGCTACCCGCCCTGGTCCAACACCCACCGCGCCATCGTCGTGGCCAAGCCCGTGGAAGGAGATCCCGGGCCCCGCGACGAGGCGGACATTCTCAACCACTGAACGAGCGGCGCCGGCTGCCGTCTGTGGACCGCCTCATTCGGCGGCCGGAGCTCCAGGGCACGTTGGAGCGGGTGGGGCGTCCTCAGCTGCTCTGGGCCCTGCGCGAGGTCTTGGCCGATGCTCGCCGGGGTGGCGCCCAAGGCCAACCCGTGCCCTCCGCCGGAGATCTGGCCGCCGTGGCCGGCAATCGCGCCGAGCGCGCCGCCGAGGCGCGGCCGGTGCGGGTCATCAACGCCACCGGAGTCGTGCTGCACACGAATCTCGGCCGGGCGCTGGTGAGCCACCGGGTGGCGGAGCAAATGGCTCGCGCCATGGCCGGGTACAGCGACCTCGAGTTGGACTTGGCCACCGGGCGACGGAGTTCGCGCCAGGAAACCGTGGGCCAGCTGCTGTGCCGTCTCACTGGCGCCGAGGCAGCCCTGGTGGTGAACAACACCGCCGGCGCCACCCTGCTGGCCTTGGCGGGCCTGGCCGCGGGCGGCCGGGTATTGGTATCCCGGGGGGAGCTGGTGGAGATCGGCGGCGGATTCCGCCTTCCGGATGTGTTGGCGGCCGGCGGAGCTGGCCTCCTGGAAGTGGGCACGACCAACCGCACCTATGCCGCTGACTACCGGCGGGCCCTGGAGGCCACGGCCCCCGACGGGGGCGCGGCCATGATCTTGCGGGTTCACACCAGCAACTTCCGGATAACGGGTTTCACCCACAGGCCCAGCCTCGAGGAGCTGGTGGCCCTCGGCCGGGAGTTCGGCGTGCCGGTGGTCGATGACTTGGGCAGCGGCAGCCTCCTCGGCACTGAAGACTTCGGCCTCGGTCCCGAACCCATGGTGCAGGCCAGCGTGGCGGCCGGGGCCGACGCAGTGACCTTCAGCGGAGACAAGCTCCTTGGAGGGCCCCAAGCAGGAGTCGTTGTAGGGAAGGTCGAGGTGGTCCGACGCTTGGCCTCCCATCCCCTTGCCCGGGCCCTGAGGCCAGGCAAGGAGGTCTTCGCCGGCTTGTGGGTCACCTTGGACCACTATGCCCGGGGCGAGGCGAGGGCCGAGATTCCCGTGTGGCGCATGATCGGGGCCCCTTCCGAGGCCGTGGCCGCCCGGGCCCGGACTCTGGTGGAGGCCGTGGCGGCGCCGGGGGGTCTCATGGCCGTGGAGGCCGCGGAATCCGCCGTTGGCGGCGGCTCGCTGCCCGGTGAGACCTTGCCAACTCTTGTGGTGGCCATCGACGCTGATGCCGAAACCCTGGCGCGGCAGCTCAGATCCGGCCGGCCCCCGGTCGTCGGCCGCATCGAGGCCGGGCGGCTGCTCCTCGACCTCCGCACCGTCCTGCCCGAGGAGGACGAAGAGCTGGCGGCGGCGCTGCGGACGGCGTTGGCCGCCAGCGCCTGACCGCCCGGAGGCCTGGCATGACGAAGCGCCGGTCCCGTCCCCGGCGGCCACCGGACAAGACGAAGATCCTCCTGGACACGGACATTGGCAACAACATCGACGATGCCCTGTGTCTGGCCTATCTCCTGGCCCAGCCCCGGGCCGAGGTGCTGGGCATCACAACCGTGGGCCGGGAGCCGGACCTTCGGGCCCGACTGGCCCGGCACCTGGTGGCCGCCGCCGGGGCCGACGTGCCGGTGGTGGCCGGGGCAGGGCGTCCCCTTGTAGTCCAGGGCCCGGGTCGAGGCGTGGCCCGGCGCCTGTGGCCGTGGCTTGAGGACGATGCCCCGGCCCAGGGGGAGGCGACCCTCGACGGTGCCTCGGCCTATCCGGGGGAGGCGGTGGCCTTTCTGCGCCAGGTGGCCCACGCCCATCCCGGGGAAGTGGTGCTGGTGGCCACGGGGCCCCTGACCAACGTGGGCCTAATGGCGGCGCTGTACCCCCGAGTGGCGGCGGAGCTCCGGGCGGTGGTGACCATGAGCGGGGTGTTCCTGCCCACCCGCAAGGCCATCGAGCCTATCGAGAGCAATGCCCGGGCCGATCCCCACGGCGCTGCCTTGGCCTATGGGGCGCCGGTGGCGGATCTACTGGCGGTGGGCCTCGACGTGACACGGCTGCTTGCCCGGCCTGCCGCGGAAGTGGCCCAGAGGGGCAAGGACAAGGGATGGCTCGAGCCCTTGACGGACAGCCTCGAGGCGTGGGCTCGCGACGAAAAGCGGGTGGTGTTCAACGATCCCCTGGCCGCGGTCAGCGTTTTTGCCTCCGAGGCGTGCACCTTCGTGCCGGGGCGGGTTTCCATCGAGCTTGGCGCCGTTGGCTGCGGCACCACCCACTTCGCCCAAGAGGCGGCCCCGTCGGCTCCCCATCGCGTTGGAGTGCGGGTCCGGGAGGCTGCCTTCTTCGACCATCTCTACGGAGTGCTCGACTCCCCACACTGAATCGGCGTCGTCTGCCGCGCCATGGCCCCCCCGCCGTCCTTGGGCGGACCAACCCGGGCATTGCCCACCCACAACTCCTTCGGGGGGCAGCTCAGGCTGAGGGCCGCCGGCAGCGGAGAGGTCAAGCGCCACACGCCGCCGGTCTCCCGGGTGATCTCCCGGACACCCACCGTGGCCGGGCGATCCATGCAGAAGCGGACCGCCCCATCTGCGTCGGACACTCGGCGGTGCACCTGATCCCCCGTGGTGAACTCGAACGGGATGCCCTCCAGGGGGGGCTCTCCCGGGTCGGGCTGGCCGTTCTCGTTCTCGTCGTGGTACTTGCGCAGCACGACGCAGAAGTCGGTGCACTCGTCCGGCGGCTCAGGCGTCCGGGGCTTGGGTGTCGGCGATGGCGGTGGCGTCATGGACGCCGTCGGCGACGGCGACGGGGTGGCGGTTGCTGTCGCCGTGGCGCTCGGCGTCGGGGTGAAGGTCACCGTTGGGGTCTGGGTCGAGGTGGCGGTGAAGGTCGGCGTGGGGGTTGCCGTCGACGTTGGGGTGTCCGTCGGCGTCGGCGTGGCCGTCGAGGTGGGGGTGCGGGGCGGTGTCCGGGGGGGCGGGGGGGGGGGGGGGGGGGTGGGGGGCGGGGTGGGGGGGGGGGGGGGGGGGGGGGGGGGGGGGGGGGGGGGGGGGGGGGGG
>CAZXNP010000244.1:0-3693 GCA_964642035.1 uncultured Anaerolineales bacterium
GGCGTGGGCGTCGAGGGCAGCCGCCCGGCCCCCCAGCCCACCGCCGGCCGCCTCGGCGAGCGGGGCGGCGGCAGCGTCCAAGTCGGAGTCCGACGGGCAGCGGGCATCGAGCCACAGGACCAGGGTGCTGGGTCGGCTATCCCCGGCGCGATTCCCCTTTGCCCCGGCGATGGTTCCCGGACCGGCGACGTCGTTGGGGCTCCGGGCGGTCACGGCATCCAGGCCCCCCCCGCGGAGGTGGTCCACCACGGCAGCGCCGAAGTCGCCGCCGCCCACGACCACGACGCTTCGGGGGGCGAGGTCCGAGGCAAGTCGCTCGGCGACTCTCCGGGCCCGCTGGTCCTTCCGGCGTCGGGGGCGGTGGCTGGGATCTGGCGCGGGCCGAGACTCGGCGGTCAATCGCGGCTCCGGTATCGGGACGGGGCGCCCATTGTACCATCGGCCCGCCTTGCCCGGCGGGCGAGACGGACCTAACCTCGCCGCCTATCCCAGCCACGGCGGAGGAGAGATGACTAAGCCGGCTGAGGGCAACTCGGCGGGAATGGTGCGGATCCTCGGGGTGCCCATGGACCTCGGCCAGAGCCGGCGGGGCGTCGACATGGGGCCCAGCGCCCTGCGCTACGCCGGCCTCCAGGCCCGCCTCGAGCATTTGCGGTGCCAGGTGTGCGATCACGGCAACCTGACCGTGCCAACCCCCGAGGAGGCCACGGCCCGATGGGGCCAAGACCGCACCCAGGCAGTGGCGTCCGTGTGCGATGACCTGTACCGGGTGGCCACCTCTGACATGACGGACCAAGACCTCGCTCTGTTCCTAGGGGGCGACCACAGCATCAGCATCGGCTCGGTCGCCGCCGCGGCCGCCAGGGGGCCAGTGGGCCTGGTCTGGATCGACGCCCACGGCGACTTCAACACCCCAGCGACGTCCCCCAGCGGCAACATCCACGGCATGTCCGTGGCGGTATTGACCGGCGATGGCGCTCCGGCACTGGTGGACTTGGGCTTCACCGGGGCAAAGGTGAAACCGGAACACGTGGTGCAGATCGCCATCCGGGACCTGGACCCAGAAGAGCGCCGCCGCCTCATCGCCAGCCCCATGCACGTCTTCACAATGCGGGACGTCGACGAGGCGGGCATAGGGGCCGTGGCCCACCGGGCGGTGGAGCTAACTGCCAACCTGCCTCGCCTCCACGTCAGCCTGGACCTCGACAGCCTTGACCCCGGGGTGGCGCCCGGGGTCGGGACGCCCGTCCCCGGGGGCCTCAGCTATCGGGAGGCCCACCTCCTCATGGAGATTCTGGGCGATAGCGGCCGGGTGTCATCAGCCGACCTGGTGGAGGTCAACCCCATCCTGGACAACCACAATGCCACCGCCCGGATGGGGGTGGAGCTGGCGGCGTCCCTGTTGGGGCAGCGCATCCTGTAGTCGTGTCGGGGCGCCGCGGCGAGGGTCATCCGTGTCCTGAGGCGGAGCTCCCATCACCATCGGCCAGCTCAGGGTCGCCGGCTGCCTTGGGCCCGTAGGGCCGCCGGCCGCCTTGGGCGCGTGAGGCCGGCGCCGCCGGGTCCCTGGGCTCCAGGCTCAGAGCCACCGAGTTGATGCAGAACCGCAGCCCTGTCGGCTCCGGCCCGTCGTCGAAAACGTGGCCCAAGTGTGACGCGCAAGTGGCGCATCGCACCTCGGTGCGGCGCAGGCCGTGGCTGGTGTCCTCCACCGTCGCCACGTGGCCCGGCTCCACCGGCGCCCAGAAGCTCGGCCACCCCGAGCCCGAATCGTACTTGGCCGCGGCATCGAACAGAGGCGCGCCGCAACCAGCGCAGCAATACAGGCCGTCGCCTCCTTCCTTCCAGTAGCGGCCCGTGAAGGCCGCCTCGGTGGCCCTCCGCCGCAACACCCGGTACTCCTCTGGCGTCAGCCGCCGGCGCCACTCCTCGTCCGTCAGGATGTCCTTGCCCATTGCCCCTCCCCCCGAGAGCCGGCGAAGACGGCCGGCAGCAGTATCGGGGCCGCCGCATCGACCGCCCCGCGCCCCTCCACGACATGATAGCTGCGATCGACCGCCAGGCGGGGCAAGCGATCCACCGTACCCGAAGGCCACCGCACCTCCGCCACGGGCACCCGCTCGAGGGGGCCGAGTCCGAAGTGGATCCGCACGTCATTGCTGGCGCCGACGGCGGTGCCGATGGCCACCTCCCGCACCAGGGGCCGACCGCCGGCCGGCGCAAGGATCACCCGGGCGCCGACACCATCCCGGTTGGACGCCACCCCTTCCAGGCGAAGCTCAACCCAATGGCTCGCCGCCGACTCGTTGCGCAGCAGGTGACCCCAGGCGCCCCCCTCGGCGATGGCCTCGTCGTCGGCCTCTCCGTAGCGGGGGAGGTATAGGTCCAGGTCGCCGTCGTTGTCGTAGTCGGCGTAGGCCACCGCCCGGTTGTCCTGGCGGTCCCCCAGGCCCGACGAGGCCGTGACGTCCTCGAAGGAGCCGTCACCCCGGTTTCGGAAGAGCCTCGAGGGCGCCGGCCGGGTGCCATGGCCTGCCGCGACGAAGATGTCCTCCCAACCGTCGTTATCGGCATCGAAAAACAGGGGCCCCCAGGTCCAATCGGCCACCTCTGCGCCGCTGGCGGTGGTGACGTCGGCAAAGCTGCCGTTACCCAGATTCCGCAGCAGGTAGGAATCGACCATGTGGGTGGTGTAGACGTCGAGATTGCCG
The DNA here is from genome assembly GCA_964642035.1 of uncultured Anaerolineales bacterium. Classification (GTDB taxonomy): domain Bacteria; phylum Chloroflexota; class Anaerolineae; order Epilineales; family Epilineaceae; genus CAZXNP01. The sequence continues at coordinate 2,712 of CAZXNP010000244.1, forward strand.
TCGCGGTCGTAGTCGCCGAAGGCCACGCCCATGCCGTTCACCGTGAGGCCGAGGCCGGCCGTTTCCGCCACCTCGGTGAAACGCCACCCCGCCGGCCCCCCGGGGCCGTCGTTGCGCCACAGGAGGTGGCGCTCGTGGTGGGGATCGGCAATGTAGTTGCCCCGAGAGTCATTCACCACGAGCAGGTCGCCGTCGCCGTCGTTATCATAGTCAAACCAGGCGCCGATGAAGGCCCCCGCGGCGATCCCCTTCACCCCCAGGAGAGCCTCGCCCACGGGAGTGAAGGTGCCGTCGCCTTCGTTGCGATAGAAACCATCGCGGCCGTTGGGCTTCGTGCACGTGGGCGAGGCGAGGCATGGGTCCCAGTTGGCCACGTACAGGTCCAGATCGCCGTCGTTGTCGTAGTCGGACCAGGACGCGCTGTGGCCCCGGCCGCGATCGCCAAGGCCGGCCCTGGCCGTCACATCGGTGAAGCGCAAGAACCCGTCGTTACGGTAAAGGGCATTCGGACCAGCGGTCACCACGAAAAGATCGGGGTCGCCGTCGTTGTCGTAGTCGGCGAAGGTGGCGCCACCGCCGGCAATCAGGGGCATGGAGATGCCCGCTCGTTGGGTGATATCTTCGAAGCGGCCGCTCCCTATATTGTGGTAGAGGACTGGCCGAGACGACGGCCGGCGTGACGCATCGTTGGTCAGGAACAGATCGGGCCGGTGGTCACCATCGATGTCGGCCCAAGCCACACCGTTGACGTGGGCGGCCCCGGCGGGGAGGGGTAGATCCTGGGCCGTGTAGTACAAGCTGGCACCGGACTCCGCGGTGACGTCGACAAAGCGAATCGTCCCTTGACCCGTCCGTGGCACCATAGCCAGGCCCGCGGCCGCGCCAGGGGCCAAAGCCAACACCACGGCCACGGCGAGCCACCGCCCGCAGCGCACTGCACACCAGCGCGCGGGCGGGGCCGCGCACGCAGGGCGGTTGACGC
>CAZXNP010000245.1:0-3671 GCA_964642035.1 uncultured Anaerolineales bacterium
TCGAGGTCGGCTCGCGTCGCCCGCTCCCCCGGCGCCCGCGCCGCGTGGGTCCTGGCGGCGGGGGTCCTGACGGCGGGTGGCGCGCGGGACCCGCCGGCAGCGTCGCCGAAGGGCGTGGCGCCAAGGGCCACCGCCGCCGCAACGGATGCTCCCGCGGTCCTCGGTGGCCCCGGGAGCCTCGCCCCGGACGCTGGGGCCTTGGATTGGACCAACCTGGCGCCGGGCCTGGCCCATCGTGTGGTCCAGCTGACGACGGCCAAAGGTCAGCGTCCCCTGTTCGTCGTGCGACTGAACCCCGAGCAGTACGAGTTCCGCGTGGCCTACAGACCGGGGGCGCCCCTATCCCTGGCTGACTGGCAGGCCCAGACCGGGGCCTCGGTGGTGGCCAACGGGGGTTTCTTCGATGAGGCTAACCGGGCCACGGCCCTGACCATCGCCGGCGGTGAGATGTGGGGGCGCAGTTATACCGGCTTCGGAGGCATGTTCGCCGTCACCCCGGATGGTCCCAAGCTGCGGTGGCTCGTGGAGGAACCGTATCGCCTGGACGAGGACTTGGAGGCCGCCCTCCAGTCCTTCCCCATGCTCGTGGCCCCGGGGGGCCGGCTGGCCTACGACTCTGCTGGGGGCCGGCGGTCCCAGAGGACCCTGGTGGCTGGAGCCACGGACGGCCGGATCCTGTTGGCTGCCACCACCGGCGGCGGGGTGACCCTCACGGAGCTGGCGCGAGGTCTGGTCGAATCGGATCTGGACATCGATGCCGCCTTGAACCTGGATGGTGGAGCCAGCTCTGGATTGCTGGTCACCCGGCCCGGCCGGGAGGGGCATCTGGCGGAGAGCGAATCCGCCGCCCGGGTGCCGGCGGCGGCACCGGTGCCGATGGTGCTGCTGGCTCAGGAGCGGCGGTGACCCTCGTGGTTCCGGCGCCTGACCGCCCCGCCCGGCGCCCGGGCCCCGCAGCCCGACCCTCGTCTCACAAAGGGGCTCACGCCCGGACGCCTAGCGGTTGGGTTGCACCGCCCCATTCATGACTGCCGGAATGAACACCCCCTGCCAGGCGGCGGGGAGCTGGCGGCCCTCCACCTCGTCCCACAGGTCGCACTTCTCGCGGCGCAGACCGGCCGTCACCTTCGGCGGCGACGAGAACTCCATGAGGGCGTCGGCCTCAGGGGTATACCGGGGCCAGGCGAGGCCGTCATGGGACCCGGGGTTGCCGGATCGAGCGAAGGCGGACCAGGAGGCGCCCATGGCGGCGGTCAGTTGCCTGACCTCCGGCGACAGGAGGGCCAGGCCGGCGATGTTGCCAAACACAAAGGGGATCTCGATGGCGTGGTGGGCGCCAAGGCGCAACGTCTCAGCATAGCCGGGCACATAGCTGAAGTGGTAGAGGTACGCCGGCGCACCGTGGCGAGCGTGGGCGCCGGCCGCCCAGCGGGCCGGACAGACGAAGCCCACGTCGCCGGCCACGTCGGCGAAGGCCAGGGTAGGGCTCTGGTACGCCGCGGCAGGATAGAGGGCCAGGGCCCGGTCGCCGTAGCCAGGGAAGGTGAGCCTCACCAGGGCCTCGTACTGGGCGGCGGTGAGATTCTGAAAGGGGGCGGTGAAGATCGTGGCCTCATCGGCGTTGGCGCCGAGGATGAAGGGCACGCCTTGCTCGTGGCCGGCGGCAAAGGCCTCCCCGGGGGTCTCGGCCAGCAAGGTGCCGTCGACAATGGGCCCATAGACCTCGGCGCCAGGGTTCAGGACCCCGATCTCGCCCGGCATCGTCGCCAGGATCTTGTCCACGTCTTGAGCCCGGAGGCAGGCTGCCACGTCCGTGGCGTCCGCGCATCCGATGGCCTCGGCAAAGCGGTTGCCTTGCTCGAGGGCAGGTGGTCCCGGGTGACTGGTCGGGTCGAGGCTAGGCATCCGGGGCAGGCAGTTGCCGCTCTCCATGATGGCTCGGTGGAACAGGCCGGCGGCGGCAGGGGCAGCCATGAGGGCACACACGTTGACGCCCCCGGCGGACTCGCCAAAGATGGTGACGCGCCCCGGGTCGCCACCGAAACCGGCGATGTTGGCCCTTACCCAGCGTAGGGCCGCTATTGCATCCAAGAGCCCGTAGTTCCCCGCTCCGGGGTAGTCAGACTGCTCGCCCACGAAGGCCTCATGGGCCAAAAAGCCCAGGGCGCCAAGGCGGTAGTTGGTGGTCACAACCACGACGTTTTGGCTGGTGGCCAGGTTGGCCCCGTCGTAGGGCGCGTCGGTGCCGCTGCCCTGGATCATGCCCCCGCCGTGGATCCAGAACATGACCGGTAGGCCAGCCCCGGCGGCATTGGGGGCCCAGATATTCAGCTGCAGGCAGTCCTCGGCGCCCCGGTTGCCCGCCGGGGGTCCCGGCAGGCCGGGAATATCCAAAGTGGTGGTCTGGGGGCAGGCTGGGCCGAAAGCCGTGGCGTCGAGGGGTGACGATCTATGCGGTGCCGGTGCCGGCGGGCTCCACCGCAACTCACCGACGGGCGGGGCCGCAAAGGGTATGCCTTTCCAGGCCGTTGCTGCGTCACCAGCCACACCCACGACGGGGCCCTCGGCGGTGTCGACAACGACCTGTGGCTGGGCCCGGGCTGTCGACGTGGGGGGGACGGCGAAGGCGGCCGCCATCAGGATCGCCAGTGTGAGGCGCCGATGACCGGTGGCTGACGGGACAAGATCCACGACCACTCTCCTCTCGCGCAGGCGCTCTCCCTATTTTACGCCAGGCTTTCCCGGAGGGGCAGGCGATGCTCGACTGTGGTAGGAGATGGCGGGCCGTCGAGGCCCCGTGCGGGCGCCCTGACGCCTATTCGCGGCTGTACGCTGGGCTGCCGTCGGATCGCCGCGCTGGGGACCTCCGCGTCGGTTGTGGCAGGGGCCCGGGCGGGCTGCTATGGTGGCCGTTGGATTCATATTCCGTTGACGGGCGGCGACCCCAAGCCTGCTGGGTGGTGAAAGCGGGGAAGCCGGTCCGGCCCGGCCACCGCAACGCCCAGGTGCACAGATTGCCCAAGAGACTAATCGGACCGCTGTGGGCCGCCCTTGTCGGGGTGATGGCGATTCGGAGCGTCGGCCTCATCAGCGCGTCGCCGCCCGACGGCACGGGCAACTTCGCCGACAGCGGCCAACTACTGGGGTCAAGGTCCTCCGCGGACGTGGCCCTTGTCGACACGAACGGTGATGGCGACCTGGATGCCGCCGTGGCCAACAGCTCCTCGGCCAGCCGCATCTGGGTGAACGATGGCACTGGCAGCTTCAGCCCCGGACAAGCTCTGACCGCTGGGCCCTTATCGGCGGCCGGTGGCTGGGCTCGGCAGTCGTTTCCTCCTTCTCGCACCGAGGGCTGTGCTGCGCGGGCCGAGTGACAAAGGGGCTTTTCGGCCGGGCTCCAAGCGGACACGCCGCCCGGACGGCTGTACCATGGGGCCTCGACGTCCTCCAGGAGCAGGCCCGTGCATAGCCTTCCCGCGGCGAACCCAGGGCGCCCAGGCGGCCTCGGGGCGGTGGTCTTGGCAGCGGCCCTGGTGGCCGCCGGTCTGATGATCGTGCTGGGCTGTACCAGTGGACGGGTGGCGCGACAGGCGCCAGATTGGCAGGTGCTTGTGGTCATCTCCACCTCGTTCGGCGTTGGCGCAGCATTGCAAACGAGCGGCGCGGCCGGG
>CAZXNP010000246.1:0-3670 GCA_964642035.1 uncultured Anaerolineales bacterium
ATAGGGTCAACTGACTGAAGGGTCCAAGGGTGGTACTGAAGTACTAGTTAACATCCAGAAAATGTTGACTTGTCGGGAAAAGGTTGGGGGTAGTCAAAGAATCCCCCTACTCACTAAAAAGAAAGAAAGGATTATTATGCACGTCGATAAATATGTTGCCAATAATATTGGTACAAAATGGAGTAACGGTAAAAGTAAAAAGAATCAAATTTTAGGAACAATTGATGGTCTTAACATTGACTTAAAAAAATTAGCAGGTTTACTTAATGAATGGAATGACACTGTTAATGGTGAATGGGCCTCAAGAAATGTTGAAATTGTTATCAATATAAAGGAGGAGTAATGTTTATAACTAAATTTGGAATAATTGCCATTGCAAGTATTGTTGCCTTAGTTTTATTTTGGCGTCATATATTTATTTTAACTTTGTTTATATTAGCAATGTTATTTATTTTAGAAGTTAATTACGGTGGTTTTCAAGGATACATGATGTCATGGGTAAAGTAAGATCACTTAAAGAAAGAATTTATGCTGCTTATTTCGAAGCAGGTAAACGTGCAAAAAGAGATTGCACAAATTGGAAAGAAGTTTCTGATCGTATGCATTGGGAACGATTACATAAAATAATGAGAAAGAGGTATGACTATGTTGGGTGATATAAAAACAGAAATATTAGAAGAAGCTAATGAGGCAGTAGCGTCTCGTGAGTTTACTCATGGTGAGTGTGTTGAAAACAATAAAAACATTGCTGATTTATGGACTGCATATTTAGGTATGCCTATTACTGCTGATGAAGTAGCAACAATGATGATACTGTTAAAGATTGGTAGAACTAAATCAAGAAAGGCTGTGAAAGATCATTTTGTTGATATGGCAGGTTATGCTGCAATTGCAGGTGACATAGTTTTAGGAGGTAAAAATGATAAAAAAGATCTTTGATTATTTTAAAAAGAAAGAGCTTACTTTAGTTTGGAGACACATTTACAATTCACAACATTACGGTGTAATTGGTTGGTTGGCAACTGATCGCAAAACATTTGTTAAAGGAGAAGATACATGGAGAAGGTAATGAAGTCACGATATGCCACGATAGCAATTAAACCTAAGGTGCATGATAACATTAAGAAATTAGCAAAACATAGTTATCAAACAGTAGGTGGATATATTGAACAGTTAATAGAAAAAGAAATGAAACAAATGAAATGGGAGAAAGAAAATGACCATAATATGTCACGAGTGCAAGGGTAATGGGTATCATAAGCTTAGATTCGAGGGTGAGGAAGCCATTGAACAGTGTAAGGTTTGTCACTCACAAGGGCAACTCATTGAAAATAAGCACTACCGTCAAACGTGGAGTGACGGGGTTTCGGATGAAATCACATCATTCTATTGGGGACCACCATTGGACCCAGAATCGTTTAAAAACTACAAAATTTATCCAGAGTAAACCTATTGTGGATGTTAAAAAAGGGGAGGAGCCACCATTTTGACTATATATTATAACACTATTAAGAAAGATAAGGTGATTACATATGTTTACAGCCATGAAGATAATTTGTGGTTCGTAAACAAAATAACAAAAAGGAGAGACTTATGCATTGGCAAAACATGTGGACTGATGAGGATAATGCGAGACTTATTGAATTGGATAAAAAGGGTGTAAGAGTAAGAGATATTGCCATACGAATGAACAAAAGTAAGAACTCGGTTGCCGGGCGATTACATAGAATTAGAATTAAACAAGGCCATACACCAAAATATAAACATCGGCAGGTAAAAAGATATATGCCTGCATCGGAGAAAATTGGTCAACGTACATGTAATTTATGTCATCAAAAATTTGATATATCTTCGGTACTACAAAGATTCTGCGAACCATGTAAAAGAACTGATAACTACAGGTTTGGCTGAATATATTGCGACAAACTATTATTTGTTGTATAATAACTTCCTGGATTACTAGGTGAAGTCCGAAACTCCAGGAAGGATAATGAAGTGTATACAACAACAGATGTCCAAAAGAAATTATTAGATCGACTAATCAAAGGCTTGCGCCCTACAACTAAGAGCGCCAGGGCGCTTGCTTTACTTGCAAAATATCATATTTTTGATAAAAATATTATCTCAGATAAATTAAAACAATTGGAGGGAGACAATGTCCTCTTATTCACTGCCGAACAGTCCAATCAAAGAAGTTAAACATTGTCACAAATGTGGCAGAGTAACTTTGCATTTTCTCAACCCTAAAAATGATGTCATTATTAAGTCAGAAGTGTGGCAAGAACTGGTTCGCAAAGGATTCAATGCTATGAGACGACATATGTATATTCCCAAAGAATTGTTAATGTTAGATCCTAAATTTTTTTAGTATAGAATGCATAGAAATATTTTTAGAAATTATTTTAGAAAAAATGTTGAAAATGGTGTAACCGGTGTAACCGCTCTTGTAACCCTTATCCAGCTTCAAAAATGGGTTACACTATGGTGTAACCAAGGTGTAACTGGTGTAACCTATAAAGCCAGCGTAAAAGAATTTTTTGGGACTTTATATGTGTTTTCTGTTAAAAACATCCTATACATTGTAAAATGAGTCAATTAACTGAAATTAACATAACCTCAAAACAAAGAAAGTTTGCAGAGCTTTTGGTAAAACATGATGGGGAAAAAAGTGCAACAGAGTGTGCTATCTTATCTGGTTATCCTAAAAAGACAGCTAGAATTTATGCTAGTAGATTACAATCAGCTAAAGAGTTTCCAAAGGTTGCTAATTATATATCGTTATTAAGAGAAGAAATTCATAAAAAATATATGTCTAATTTGACAAGACATATGAAAAGATTAGACGAGTTAAGTAAAAGTGCAGAAGCAGAAAAAAACTATTCAGCAGCAGTGAATGCAGAAGTTTCACGAGGGAGAGCTGCAGGATTATATGTAGATCGGAAAGAGATATTGACTGGGTCAATTGATAAGATGAGTAAGATCGAGGTAGCAGATAGGCTCAAAGATCTTAGGAACAGATTTCCTGAAGTAATCATAGATGCCTCTCATGAAGAGATTGAATCCCAAGACTAACAAGTTATTTGTATGTGGAGATGCTAGAGAAGATGGATACATATTTGACGGTTACATAACTGCACGATTAAAGAAGGATGGTTACTTCAAAGAGAATTGGAGAGAGCCTAGTAGTTTTAAAAAGAATCAAGAATATAAAAGATTATACAAAAAGCATTTGTATGACAAAGTATCTAATTATCTAAACAACTATAAATTAACTAAAGGTTGTAGAGAATGTGGCTACAATGAGAATCCTTATGCATTAGAATTTCATCACAGAGATAGAAAATTAAAGACAAAAAATGTATCAAATTTTAGAAAAAGTAGCTGGACACAGCTTGATAATATAGTCGAAGAAGTAAAAAAGTGTGATATTTTATGTTCAAATTGTCATAAAATTTTGACTCAAAAAGAAATAAGTAATGCGTCCTGAGAAAAAATTCTGGCAAGAAATCAAAAATAAAATGTCAAATGTTAATTGGACTAGAATAGAGTCATGGGCATCACCTGGAGTGCCTGATTTGTTTGGAGTTTTCAAGGATTTAGACACTAATAAGGGTATACAATTTTGGATCGAATTAAAATGTAATAAGTTACAAAAAGTTATCATTTCTCC
>CAZXNP010000247.1:0-3651 GCA_964642035.1 uncultured Anaerolineales bacterium
CAGCCGGCGCCGGGCGGCAGCCCTTCGGCCGCCGCCGGGGCCGAGGGTGAGGTCCTCCCTCCGGCGCCGGCTGTGCCTTGGGCGCCTCGGCCCAGACGCAGCGCCAGGGCCCCGGCCATGCCGGACTCGGCAGCCGCCAGGCGCCAACCCCGGCGGGCGAGGCCCTCGAGGCACACCCCCGCCAAGGAGGCGCCATCGGCACCGAACACCCAATCGCCGAGGCGCGAGCGGACCTCCGCCTCCACCGGCGCCAGGAGACCCAGGGCCTCAGCCTCCGTGGCGGCCTTGGCCGTGAGGCGCACGTCCACCAGGCCGGCCCGGGCCGCCAAGCCCACCGAGGGATTGGCCGCCGTCTCCAGGTCGGCCAGGCGTTCATCCACCCGCGACTCTCCGGCGCCGGCGGTGTGCAGGACCCGGACGCGGATCACGGCCTCGGGGGCGAATACTCGCCTCAAGTGGGGCAGCACCGCGTGTTCCAGGAGATAGTCCATCTCCCTCGGTACCCCTGGTAGGCAGTACACGACGGCGCCCTCGTCGCCACCGCCCACGCGAAAGGCCGGTGCCGTGCCCACGGGGTTTTCGATGGCAACGGCGCCGGCGGGCAGGAATGCCTGGCGGCGATTGTTGTCAGGGGGGGTGGCCCCAAAGGCCGCAAACATGTCCCGCACCTGGGACCAGAGGCGGCCCTCGAAGTGGAGTTCCACGCCGAAGGCGTCGGCCATGGCCTCGCGGGTGACGTCGTCCACCGTCGGCCCAAGGCCGCCGGTGGTGATCACCAGGTCAGAGTGCCTCCTGGCTTCCCTGACGGCGGCCGCGATCCGGGGGCGGTTGTCCCCTACCGTCATGCAGCGGAAGACGTCGATCCCCTCCTGGCCAAGGCGCCGCGCCACTCTGGCGGAATTGGTGTCCACGATCTGGCCGAGGAGCAGCTCGGTGCCAATGGTCAGAATCTCAGCCGTTGTCATGTGGTGCTCCGAGGTGGACGGGTAGCCGGGCCACCTCGCGGTGCCGTGGCGGGGCTATCATTGGACTGCCGGCGGACCCTCGCACCCGGGGGCTGAGGCACCAACGGCGGCACGGGCTCCGGTGGACGAGGGCCAAGACTACGTGCATGGTCCGGGCTAGGTCTAACCATCGTGGGGGCAGCCGTAATGACACTTGAGATCGACGCCAGGTCCCGGATCGCTCCGCCGGCGCCGGTGATTCCCGCTCGGCGCACCGCCAACATCCGCTACGCTGTCCGGGACGTGGTGCTGTTGGCCCAGGAGGCCGCGGCCACCGGGCGGGAAATGCTATACCTCAACATTGGCGATCCCAACCTGTTCGGCTTCGCGCCGCCGGAACATCTGGTCGAGGCTGTCCACGAGGCCATGAGACGCAACAGTAACGGCTATGCGCCGTCGTCCGGCGTTCCGGAGGCCATCGAGGCCGTAGCCCGGGAGGCAGAGGCCAAGGGCATCGGGGGCATACGCCACATCTTCATCACCACTGGCGCCAGCGAGGCAATTGACCTGGCGCTGTCGGCCCTGGCGGAACCCGGCGATAACGTCTTGACGCCATCCCCGGGCTACCCCCTATACACCGCCGTCCTGGCTCGCCTTGGGATAGAGAACCGCACCTATGCCCTCGACGAGGCCGCCGAGTGGCAGCCCGACGTTGCGGACGTGGCCGCGAGAATCGACGGTCGAACCCGGGCCATCGTGGTGATCAACCCGAACAACCCCACGGGCTCCGTGACCTCCGCCGAGACGATGGGGGCCCTCCTGGACGTCGCCGTCGAGAAGGACGTGGTGGTCTTCAGCGATGAGATCTACGACAAGCTGCTCCTTGACGGCCGGGTGCCCACGGCCACGGCGTCCCTGAGGGACAACGCAAAGGTGGTGACCTTCAACGGTCTGTCCAAGTCCTACGTCGTGCCGGGTTGGCGCATCGGGTGGGGGATCGTGAGCGGCCCGGAAGGGGTCATGGACGACTACTGCGAGGCAATCCAGAAGATGGAGCGGGCTCGCCTGAGCGCCAACCACCCGGAACAGTACGCCATCAGACCGGCCCTGGAGGGTACCCAGGCCCACTTGGGGCCGATGATCGAGGTGCTCACCAGGCGCCGGGACATCACCGTGAGGCGTCTCAACGCAATTGACGGCATCTCGTGCGTTCCCCCGGCTGGTGCTTTCTACGCCTTCCCCCGGATCGATCTGGGGGTGGCCGACCAGGAGTTCGTCCGCAGGGTCATCCGGGATACCGGCGTGGTCATCGTCCCTGGCAGCGGCTTTGGCCAGATGCCGGGCAGCAACCACTTCCGGGTGGTCTTCCTGCCCCCGGAGGACATCCTCGAGCGGGCCTTCGACCGCATCGCGGAGGTGGCTGCCTCCTGCCGAAGCTGATGCTCCCGCGGGTCCCCGGGGCACGGGTTCTTGCCCTTGCCGGCGCCCTGGCTTTGGCTGGTTGCGGCGGCGGCGAAGCCACCCGGGTGCCGCCGGAGCCGGCCCTGGATCTGGTTCCCGTTGCCGGGACCCGCCAGTTGGGACCGTCGCCTCGGCGGAAATTCGCCGGGGCGGCCGCAGAAGCCTCGACTACGCCGGGCGCCCCGAGGGCCACCTGGACCCTGCCCGCGGGCGCGCGCCGCGTCACCACGCCGACGGCCGCGGCGGCCACCGCCGCCTCCACCTCGGGCGCGGCACCGATTCCGGACACGGGTCCGGCCCTGATCGATCCCGACATCGTGGCCCTGATGCTGCAGGTGTCGCCGGAGCGCTTGGCAGAAGACGTGAAGCGCTTGGTCGGCTTCGGCACTCGCCATGCCCTTTCTGTGACGGAGCCCTCCGACAGGGGAGTGGGCGCCGCTCGCCGCTGGGTAGCCCAAAGCTTTGACGCCGCCAACGTGGCTGGGACCGAGCAGGTGCAGGTGGAGTTCGAGGACTTTCAGTTGTCCTTCGCCGGTCGCCGGACCCGCCAGCGGAACGTCATTGCCACCCTGCCGGGCCGCGGCCGGCCCAAGAGGTTCGTGTACGTCGTGGCCCATTACGATTCCCGGACCGAGGATGTTGCCGATGGCGCCTCGGCGGCTCCTGGGGCCGACGACAACGCCAGCGGCGTAGCCGCGATCTTGGAGCTCTCACGCCTCCTCTCGCGGCAGCAGTGGTGGGCGGGGATCCGCCTCGTGGCCTTCGCCGCCGAGGAAGAGGGGCTGAAGGGCAGCGCCCACCACGCCGCCGGAGCGAGGAGGATCGGCCTTCCGATCGTGGCTGTCATCAACAACGACATCGTGGGGGGGGTTGCCGGGGCCGACGCCGCGCCAAACACTGACGCGGTGCGGCTATTCTCCAGCGGCGATGATGGCGGACCGTCCCGGCGCATGGCCCGGTACGTGGCCTCGGTGGCGGATCGCTACGCGGGGCTCGAGGCCAAGGTCATCCCCAAAGGGGACAGGCCGGGGAGAGGCGGCGATCACCAGTCCTTCAGCGTGGAGGGCTACCCGGCGGTGCGGGTCATTGCCGCCCAGGAGGACATGGAACGCCAGCACAGCCCCCGGGATACTCCCGCCGGCCTCGACCCGGCTTACCAGGCCGCCGTGGCGCGCCTCGACCTGGCCGTGGTGGCGACTTTGGCCCTGGCGCCGCCGGGGGTGGCGGCCGCGCCGGTCGTCCAGGA
>CAZXNP010000248.1:0-3630 GCA_964642035.1 uncultured Anaerolineales bacterium
CCAGGGTTTGTGGTGAGTTTCTTTGTGGTCTTCTGGACCGGGGTCTTCGGATCGAGGCGGGCGTTCTCTGTGTGGTGGATGGGAGTCGGGGTATCCGCAAGGCGGTGGAGAAGGTCTTTGGCAGCAATGCCCTGGTTCAGCGTTGTCAGTGGCACAAGCGTGAGAACGTGGTGGGGTATCTGCCCAAGCGTGATCAGGGCTGGTTTCGGCGGGCATTACAGCGGGCCTATGAAGAGCCCACTTATGAGGGAGCGAAGGCGTCATTGGAGAAGCTCAAGCCCGCGCTGTCACTGATCAACGAATCGGCGGTCAGGAGTCTCGAGGAGGGATTCGAGGAGAGTCTGACCCTTCATAGGTTGGGTCTCTTCGAGGAGCTCGGACAGAGCCTTAAGACCAGCAACTGCATTGAATCGCTCATGTCACAGATCGGGCAGAGATTGGACAAGGTCGATTCCTGGAAGAACTCCAATCAGAAACAACGGTGGTTGGCCACCGCCCTCCTGGACATCGAGCCAAGACTCAGACGGATCAAGGGCTATCGTTATCTGATGGAACTGAGGTGTGCTGTCCAGAGTGAGTTGGGAATTGAACCCACCGAAGGAAAGGAGGGAGTCGCTGCATGAGGTGTCTGTGGGGCCGCTATGGAATTCAACTAACAATGGGATTGACTCCGACTTGAATCAGTAGTATCACAATGAGAAAAGTCAGGAAGGTGGTTAAATAAGAAACGCTCTTTTTCTCATAGATTTCCTTCTCAGAGGATCCCTTTTTAGTAAATGGCACCCTGTGTACAAATCTTATGACGATGTTGATGGCTGCCAGAGCAATATAGATCCCGAGCCACATGGTAAACATACTTTCACCAGGCAATTCCTTTACCAAGCTTTTCTCAGGTCCAATTATTGACCAGCATCCTGGAAGAAACAGGATCGTTGTCAATATCAGTCCCAGACGGAGTTGTTGTTTAGTCATTACATACCCTTCAATCACTGGTTTTTAAGAATTCCGCCCAGCTCCTATTCCTCACTTCTCAATCTGAAAATGACTTTGATAAGCAAATAAACCACCAATGCTGATACAACAACGATAGGTGCATAGCGGAACAACTCGAGTTGACTAAACGCTAAAAATTTAGATTTACCTATTAAATTTCCACTCTGATCATAGGTAAGAATCTCTGCACCCGGCATTGCTCCAAGAGCAATGACTGATGCGATTACGCCCACCAAAAAGATCGCCTGCAATAATTCCATCTGCAGACTTTGCTTCCTCTGAATTCGACGCTCATTGAAGTCGTTCAACTGCTTGAGTGATGTGAATATTTCCTCGAATGAATCATTGATTGAATTCACCCTTAACATCTGCTTGAAAACATTCATTCCATTACCCTCGTTGGTGATATATTGGATATTCAGCCGATTAATGTAATTGAGAATTTCTGAGGCAAGAGCCGAGGTCCTATTTCTTGTTCTCCTGTCCCTCGCCAATAAATCGATACAATTAAATGTATCCGAAAAAACATCCAACATTATCTTTCTCAGCACGACAAATAGATACATGAAGAAGTGATTCCTTTGCTCGGTTTCGAAGATGTAAAAGACACTATCACTGCTCAATTGAGAATCGTAAGTGTTTTGAAATGAAAGGTATAAGTTATCATTCATCCCGATGTAGAAGTAGTCAGTGAATTTTGTTATTTCATTGTTGTGCGGTTTTCTTGCGATTGAGTTCTCTTCGCCGGAAAGAAATGAATTCATTATCTGTTCCGCAAAATGAGGCTGTCGGTAGAAATGAAAATTGTCCAGGACAATCGAATCATATTGGTACACTTCATCATCGAGTAATTCAACCTCTAGTCCAATGTCCCGGATCAGATCAAAAAGAAAAGGGCATTTATTTCTATTTGCCTCGACCGACCTCCCTTCCAAATTCAAGGAATTCAAGTGCCGTGCTACGTGATGAAAAATAGGATATTGATCATCATCAACTGAGAACTGAACAGAGAATAGCAGAATGTTTTCATATTTGATCAGAATCGATTCCTCTATAATTACTTGACATTCCTGCAGAGATCCCCCCCAGAGCAGGGAAACTGTTTTTGGGTCTTTGGATCGTTTTGTAAGCAGTCTGATTCCCTGAGAATTCGAAAAAAATAGAGATAGAAAACTTGTCCTGAAATAATCCTTTATCGATTCTGTGACTTCTATATTTTCAAAACCTTTCGAGGCAAGTTCTTTTTCGTTATATTTTTTTTGATGAGTAATCTTCAGCGGAACAATAACACTCATGCGATGATGATTGACCCTCAAATTCAAATATATATTCTCAACGACAAAATTCGAAAAAAGTGAAACCACCTCATCTTCGTCAAGAATCGTCCCATAATGGGGGGTATCGACAATCGTATAATTGTGACTTCTTCCGTCATACCAGGGATCTGGGAGTTCATAACCTGGCCTGTTCTCTCCTTCCTGAAGATCTCCTCGATTAGCTCCCTTTTGCTTTTCATAATAATTCAATACATCACCGAGGAACTTCAAATTGTACTTGCCTGTTGGATCGGTACTCATGATATATCTCTTCTTGTTCCTGTCTTCCACGTTCCAAATAACCATCATAATTTGAAATCCCTCCCCCGAATCAGAATGTATTTCGTCTTGTCGAGCCCATAACTTGAATAGGGTTGGGGATGGATTTCGGTAGATCAAAGCTTTCTTTTTCTCAGATGTCCCAACATGTTTCAATGGAATCTCTACTGAAATGAAGTTGACCTTTCTGTAATTCTCAAGATCATGGATGTATTTCGCATAATCTCCTTTCAGATATTTTCTTTCCTCATCAAAATACCCTTCACCATATTGAGCACCGTGACCGTCAAAGCCATGGATTTCATCACTTTGGATTTTTTCTATAAATTCAGTAATGATTTGGAGACCGGCGTTAACAATATCTTCTCTCAATTGATTGTTACTGTCTTCGCCGTAATCATCCTTTACTGCTTCACCCTCTTTTTTGAAACGATCCATTAGCATTTGAGTGCGTGCAGCTAAAACAAGATACAAGCTAGGTCTTTCGATATCGGGGTTAGCTGTTTTTCCCATATCGATTTCAAGCGTATATTCTGCCAAGTCTTTCAGCATTCCCTCATCGATATTCCTTTCATTGATGATTGCATCGATAATAAAAAGCGATGCGATACAATCGAGGTTTGGCTGATTATGGAGGATAATTTCTACTTCATCGTAATCTGACAACCAATCCGAGTACAATTCTCGATGTTCACATACCAACATCGCCGTACATGTCTCTCTTGCTAACTGATGATGATCAATCACGCCCGGTGTCAAATCATTGCCCGTATTGAGGTAGAGTTTGCCTCTTTCAGGCTGGACCGTCGCTCCCATTTCAACGAAGGAAAGTTTGATCTCCGGCATGGCCACTCCGCAAAAAATTGTCGTGAGTCGATTCCGTGTGAGGAAGTAATCCTATCTTATATGGATCGCAAATATTTGTCAATAAAAGTAACTATATTATAGCACCAAGTCATTGGATCCCAAGTTTGGCAGAATTGCACTGAGGGTGTGCTATATTTAGTTGAAATTTGAGAAGCGGCTCCTATAGTTGATGGTA
>CAZXNP010000249.1:0-3625 GCA_964642035.1 uncultured Anaerolineales bacterium
AGTAGTCCGCACAGCCGCCGCGCGCGCGTCCACTGTGACCAGGCCCCTGCCCCTCACGAGATGTCCAGAGCGCTCCTCCTTCGAGGCGGAGCTGGTGCCCGCCACCCGCCGCGCCGTGGTGGCCGACGCCGCGGTCATGGTGCACCCGGCGGCCTTTGCCTTGACCCTGCGGCCGGACCGTTACGGGATAAAAGCCGGCGAAGCCTTCGGGGTAACCGCCACCACCCTCGACCACGACGGCATGCCTGTGCCCGGCAACCTGGTTGCCGTGAGGGCCCTCCGATACAGCTACCCGGACGGCTATGTCACCGTCGACGAGGAAACCTTGACCACGGGCGATGACGGCCAGGCCCGGGGCACTCTGGATCTGGGGCCGGGCTGGTATCGCATCACCGCCTCCACCACGGACGAAGCGGGACGCCCCCTCGCAACCCAGACCTGGGCCTGGGTGTCCGACGCCCGGCGACCCTGGTTCTGGCGCGAGGGTCTCCAGATCAACGCCGACCGGGACAGCTACTCCGCCGGCGACACGGCAACCCTCGTGATTCGCTCCCCCGTCACGACTACGGCCCTGGTGACCCTGGAGCGGGACGACGTGGCCGAGGAGATGATCGTGGACGTGGCCGGAGCCACGGAGGTGGAGGTGCCCATCAAGGCCGAATACGCCCCCAATGTCTGGGTCAAGGTGCAGCTGTGGGACCCGCGGGAAGATTCCACCTACGGCCAAAGCGCCGCCGTGGCTCGCCTCATCAGCGCCCAAACCAACCTCCTTGTGTCCGCCGCGGACCGGCGCCTGGACGTGACAATCACCGCCGACCACCCAGCCTACGAGCCGGGGGACGCCATCACCTATGAGATCCGGGTTGCGGATGCCACCGGGGACCCGGTGGAAGCCCAGCTGTCCTTCGCCCTGGTCGACAAGGCGGTGCTGGCCCTCGCCGCCGACACTAGCGGCGACATCTTCGACGCCTTTTGGGGCTCCCGGGGCAACTCGGTGGCCACCTTCGACTCCCTGCGCCCCTCGGACTGGTACGAGTACCCCGAGGAGGACCTGGGCCGGGGCAGCCCCGGGGCACCCTCCCCGGCGCCGACGGGCACCCCCGCGGCCGCGACCCCTCCGGGCGGCGAGGACCAGCCCGGCGAAGCCGCCCCCCGGCGCGAGTTCCCCGACACGGCCTTCTGGAAGGCCGACCTGGTCACGGGCGCCGACGGCATCGCCACGGTCACCATGCGCTTGCCGGACAACCTGACCACATGGCAGGCCATGGCCCGGGCCATCACTATGGACACCCTGGCCGGCCAGGGCACCGCCGATACCCTGGTGACCAAGGCCGTCATCGCCGATCCGGCCTTGCCCCGCTTCGCCGTGCAGGGTGACACCTTCGCCCTCGACGTCCTGGCCCGCAACTACACCGCCGCCGACCTGGCGGCCAGCTGCAGCCTGGCGGCGCCGGGCCTCACCCAGCTCGACCCCGGGGACCGGGCCCTCGACCTGCCCGTGAACACCACCGAGTTCGCCCGCTGGTCCGTGGTGGCTTCGGACATCGGCACGTCCCTGGTGACGGCCACCCTCGGCACCTCCCCCGGCGGCGACATCATCGAGCTGCCCCTGGAGATCGCCCCCTTCACCGTACCCGACCGCTTCGTCGCCTCCGGGTCCACCGAGGCCACTGCCACCGAGATCTTCACGGTGCCATTCAACGCCGTCCCCGATGCCTCCACGGTGGAGGTGCGCCTGGCGCCGGCCATGGCCGTGGGGGTGCTGGACGGCCTGGAGGATCTCATCGGCTATCCCTACGGCTGCGTCGAGCAGACCATGAGCCGCCTCATGCCCGACGCCGTCATCGGCCGTCTGGTCCTCGAGCTGGACATCTCGGCCCCCGAGATCACCGCCGAGCTGCCAGAGATGATTGCCCTGGGCCTCCAGAAGCTGTACGGCTTCCAGAACGCTGATGGTGGCTGGGGATGGTGGCGGGGCTCGAGCAATCTGTACACCACGGCCTACGTCCTCCAGGGCCTGACCCTGGTCCAGGAGGCCGGCGAGGACGTGGATCCGGCGGTCCTGGACCGGGGCTTCGCCTGGCTCCAGGGAGCCCTCCAGAGCCCCCCCGATTCCTTGGCCCGTCAGGCCAACCTGCGGGCCTACGCCGCCTACGTCATGTCTTTGGGTGGCCGGGGGGACGCCGACGTGGCCCTCGCCTTGGCCGCCGACAGCGACGCCCTGGACTCCTTCTCCCTGGCCGCCTTGGCCATGGCCCTCGAGGCCTACGGCCGCCACGGTGAGTCGGAGGCGGTACTCGACGCCTTGGTGGCGGAGGCCGTCGAGACGGCCACAACGGCCCACTGGCCCTTCGCCGGCTGGAATAATCGCCGCTGGGAGCCCTACTGGTGGTACACCATGGCCTCTCGGGAGAAGAGCACCGCCCTGGCATTGGAGGCCCTGGCGCAGCTGAGGCCCGACAGCCCCTTGGCCCCCAAGGCCGCCCGGTGGCTCCTCGAACACCGCTGGGGCCGGGGCTGGCGCACCACCCAGGCCACCTCCTTCGCCGTCCTGGCCCTCACGGATTTCATTGTGGCCAGCGGGGAGCTATGGTCGGAGTATGACTGGGCTGTCCACCTCGACGGCGACGAGGTCGCCTCGGGCCATGTAGACATCACCAACGTCACCCAGCGGGTTGAGCCCCTCACGGTCACGGGGGACGCCCTCCGGCCCGGCGACCACCGCCTGACCTTCACGAAGAGGGGCACGGGCACCCTGTACTACACCGTCGTGGGCCAAATGGCCCTCTTCCACGACGGCTTTGCCAAGACGGTCCCCGAGGGCCTTGGCGTGGGCGTCGCCCGCTCCTACATGCCCGTGGCCGGCCGCAGTGGTCCCGACGGCTGGAAGGTGGGGGACGTGGTCAACGTTCGCCTCACCGTTGACGTACCTGACGACGTCTGGTACGTCATCGTGGAGGACATGCTGCCCGCCGGCTTCGAGGCCCTCAACGAACGCCTCGACACCGAGACGGGCAGGATCAAGCCGCCAGAGCCCGGGTACCCGTGGCGCTGGCGGGGCTACGAGCGCAAGG
Organism: uncultured Anaerolineales bacterium; assembly: GCA_964642035.1. Lineage (GTDB taxonomy): Bacteria > Chloroflexota > Anaerolineae > Epilineales > Epilineaceae > CAZXNP01. The sequence goes on from CAZXNP010000249.1 coordinate 3,075, forward strand.
AGGTCCATGACGACCGGGTGACCTTCTTCAGCACGGTGCTCTACTCGGGCCGCCAGGTTTTCGACTACGCGGCCAGGGCGGTCACCCCCGGCACCTTCTCGGCCCGACCGGCCCAGGCATACGCCATGTACCGGCCCGAGGTGTGGGGTCGCTCCGCAAGCGACCAGGTCCGGGTGGCCACTCGCCAGGTTGCCTCCCGGCCCGACCTGGCCGGCGACTTCGATAAGGACTGTCGCCTCACCGCCTTCGACGCCGCCCTGGTGGCCGCCCAGTGGTCCGGCGGCGGGAAGGTCCGAGACACCAACGGCGACGGCCGCCTCGACGTGGCGGACATTGCCACCTCCGCGGGCCGCGCCGGCGCCGTCTGTGGCGACATCGTGCCCCTGCCCCCCCGGTCGAGGGCCGGAGTCGCCTTGGCCCTTGAGGCCCCTGACCGGGTCACCCCCGGAGAGGCCTTCGAGGTGCGTGTGATGGCGGCGCCGATGGGGGACCAGCGGCCCACCGTGGGTGCCTACGAGCGGGGCCTCCACCTCGGCGGCTACGCCCGCGCT
>CAZXNP010000250.1:0-3608 GCA_964642035.1 uncultured Anaerolineales bacterium
TGTTAATGTTGGTAAAAGTGCTAATATAAGTAATGATATGTTACTTATGGGAGACCACTGCCACGAAACGCCTTCTTTAATAAAGAATGTGTTTGATGATGATATTTTAATATATAGTAATGTGTTTCAGATAGGCGTTCAGGCTTTTAGTGTAAATAAACTTCTGAATAATACAAGTTATTTTGTTAAGTTAGCAAAACATTTACCAGAATATAAAAACTGTAGAACTATTTTTTCACAACTAATACAACAACATAAAACAAAGGAAGTAAGTTATGGCAAAAGCAATTTTTAGTGATAATTTTGAGAGATTGGTATTAAAGGAATGTTATGTGGATCAATATAAGCATCAAGACATGACTAATGCCAATAAACATAAAGCTCACAGCGATCAAACCGCTTACATAATGTATAATAAGCTTAAGTATAAGTTTGATAGGGTTGGTTATGACTTAGATGATATTAAGTCAATAACTTTTTACTATACATTACATTATTTTGGTATGTACAGTATAGCTAATAACCCAAAAGAAAGAAAAAAGTACGACAAAAGAAAAGAAAAACAAAGTATTTTCATAACCGAAAGAAACAAGTTAATTTCATTCTTACGGCAGAGAATTGTGGTTCTAGGTGAATATTGTGACAGAAAAAGCCGTAATATAATAGCAGGAAAAGACTATAGACTATTCTTTGCTCACACTAAAGACTCCGTTCCTGCATCTGATGCAGAAATAGTTAAAAGACACGCTGAGCTAGGGTATAGAAAGATCATAGCTAAAGAGCTAAAAGAAATAAAAAAAGCCTGTGGTAGTGTTCCAGACTTAGTGGATAAAGATGGTTTTAAGCTAGTAGAAGTAAACCACATTGACCAGGGTATTAAGTCTTGTGACTATCTGGATGTGAGCGATATGCAAAATAATATCTATTATCAAAAACCACAAGATGTTATTATTAATAAAGAAACAGATGATAGTTTTCAGATATTTGTCAGTAAGTATAAGTCTTACGACAAAAAAAGAAAAGTAAATCTATTAAAGATGTTTGTTAACAAACATAGGCTTGATCCAAAATATAAAGAGGAAATTAAGATAGCTAATCGGTTCTTAAGGAACAGAGAACTCTTGGATAGTTAAAAAACATAATTAAAGTAAGATAAGGTATAATTAGTTAATGGCAAGTGTTACAGACATTAAACAAATACTGTCTAATTGTATTGATTATGATAAGATACTTAAGCTTATCATAGAAATTAGACAGTTAGAGTTATCAAATGACTCTATAATTATCCCATTAGAGGAGAAAGAAAGAGTTGAGTTCTTACATGACTTAGCAAGTGAAACAAAAGACATAATAATAAAAGACACACAAATAGCCATGTTATTAGAAGCTGTAAAGTCAATCTACAGTGGACCTCACGTAAATTTAGATGATTTAAAAGAAGAAGATTTAGAAATAGAAGAAGAAAAAGAAGTCACTCCTAAAAAAGATATATTTGAAGGAGTTACATTCGCTCCTTCTGATGATGATATAGAGAAAGAGTTAGGAGCTGATTTAGTCAAAACAATAGATGTAGATCTATTAAACCAATTAGGGATCGATAGTGAGTAAAGAGATTAAAATACCTGATGCTAGACTTGCAAATGTCTTTAACGAGGAAGTAGTTAAGGAAATAGTTAAGCCAACTGCATCTACAGACAATCAAAATAGCGAAATAGATACTGTTGATAAAAAAACCTTTATCCTCACAAAAAAAGTAAACAATGAATATGACAGAATAAGAAAACAAGAAGATAACCTTGCTAAGTTTGGAGAGCTTACACTTAAACCCAATGCAGAGGCTGTTCAAGAAATAGTAGATAAACAAAAAGAGTATTTTGAGTTTGCTAGACAATCAAAGGTCTTCCTACATGAAGGTTTTAATAAGAAAGTACCATTCTTTCCTAGAAATTTAATTATGATGGGAGCTAAAACAGGTTCTGGTAAGACAACAATTGTATCTAACATCTGTTACCATACGGTTTTACAGGGTGGTAGGGTGCTAGTTATAACAAACGAAGAGGTTCCTGGTGATTTTTACTCAAGAATAGCATGTTTGTTTAAGGGTTGGGCTTATAGAAACCATGATGACATGACACCAGAGCAAGCAGATACAATTACAGACATGATTACAGTCTTAAGTCAGCGAATATCGGTTGTTGATGATAATTATGGTGGGTTAGATGGCGTAACTACATCACCAGAAGGCCTGAGAACGCTTTTAGACAGAGTTATAAGTAAAGCTGATGGTGAGTTTGACTGTGTATTAATAGACTACTATCAGGGCTTTTTTAGGAGCTTACAAGATAAGTCAATGAATAGATATGACGTTCAGGAGAATGTTTCGGAGCTATTATATAACTATAAAGATCGTATCCCTTGTCCTCTTGTTATTCTGTCTCAATTAAAAGAATTAACTGACGAGAAAACACCATTTAAAGAGAGAATTGAGGGTAGGAAGGTAATTTTAAACAAAGCCACTTGTGCGATTGAAGTAATTGCCGAACCAGAAAACATGAGAACGTCTTTTTCAATTAAAAAGGCCAGATATGCAGGAACTTTAGGAGAAACAGTTTATTCAGGATTCGATAAGGGAAAATACATCCCATATACGAAAGAATTTGCCATGAAACAGCTAATGAAACAAGAACAGAAGGATCGAGCTAAGGTAATGGGGAAGGTTTTTGAAGGAAAAGAGAAATGAAAGTTATATTAATCGTTTTGTTTTTAACTAGCTGTAGTGGGTTAAGTAAATATCAAAGAAAAATGATATTGGAAAAGGAAAAAGAAAGATCAAGGGAATTAAAAAAGATAAGAGAACATCACAGTAGGTGGATTATTAGGCAAATTAAAATAAGACACCTAAATGAAAGATTAGATGAAAAATATGGAAAATAAAAGTAAATTTCTAGATTTATTTTTTAAAGATGGAGAGTCTATTTGTGTTTCTCCAAACCAATATGCACATTATAGCGTAAAAAAAGAAGATATATTAAAAAACAATACAATAAAACTAAAAACATGTGGTAAAAAAGAGTTTGAAGTTGAGGTTGGGGCTGACAAAATAGAACTATGCTCTATTAACCCAACAGAAGGTAAAAGAAACGATAACAATGTAACTGCTTTTAGGTCATTCCTGGTAGAAATTGACGATGGGTCTTTCTCTACCCAAATGGAATACGTTAAAAAGATGGAAATGCCATATTCTGTATGTGTGTTTAGTGGTAATAAGTCACTACACTTTGGGATAACACTAAAAGAAGATCTTCCAAGTATTGATTATTGGAGGTTTGTCTGTCTGTGGATACTTAATATCATGTCCTTTGCAGATCAACAGACCAAGAACCCGACTAGGGGAATTAGGTTTCCTGACATGTTTAGAGGTAATGGAAAAAAACAACAGCTAGTAGAATTTAAAGATAAAGTGGACATTAATGACCTACTGGATTGGCTAGAAAAGTTTCCTGATAAAAAACCCAAAAAAAAGAAGAAAATAGAGTATAATCCTTTAGAGGTAAACTTAAATGATTTCAAATCAGTTCCTCCATTTGTAATGGATAAACTAAAAGAAG
>CAZXNP010000251.1:0-3605 GCA_964642035.1 uncultured Anaerolineales bacterium
AAGCGTCAATAGTTTCTTCAATATGCGCCTGTGCAAAAAGTTTAGCATCGTTGGGAATTATTGCACGATTGGATGGGTCCAGCTTTTCCCTGCTTTCAAAAAGTATTCTGGCAAATTCACCGGTTTGTGTGCTATGAGGCAAATTAAAAGGGAGAAGTTGAACGTCTTTTAAAGGGAGTTCATCCACACTGCCTCGAACGCAGTATTCAGCCACTGAAATGGTGGAGCATTTCATGGAAATTTTTTTCTCTAGAAAGTATTTGTAATAACCTTCTGCGTTTTTGAAAAGCGCATCGCCTTCATTCAAAAACCGGATAAAGAAACTGGTATCTAATAAAACGCTTTTCATTATTCAATTTATTCTCTATGCTTTGTATCCTCTCAGGTCACGAAGCCATTTATCGGGGTCAGTTATATTTTTCCATTTTGCACTGGCTTTCTGCCTTAATTTACTCAGGTATTCTTTATCATAAACAGGGTTATATGGGATGATTTCTTCAAATTTGAATGATTTATCATCTATTTCACCTGTTTCCGGGTTTTGTCTCCCGGTAGCACGTATGGCGTAGTTTTTATACAAAGGGTTTGATTCGTATTTTTCTAAAAATTCTTTAGGTGTTTTGACAAGTATGGTTCCCATATCATCGGTAACGATATGAAAATTGGCTTTTTCCTTGCCCCCCATGTTCGTGATTTTGCCGTAGAAGTAAAATTCTGCATTTACCCAATCGGTTTTAGTTCGGTAAAAGCCGGTGGTTCTGTCGATAGTTAGTTTACCTGATTTTTCGTCAGATGTGGAAATAGTGAAGGTGTAATTTTGTTTTTTGGCTGCTTCCTGAAAGGTCTCAAAGGCTTCTGCTGTTTTGGGTTCAAGGAAATCAATGGATTTTTTTTCGTCAATTTGAACGAGCAAGGCATTGAAACCGATAATTGCTTGCAAGCTGGTTTTGAAAATGTGCTTTACAGAGCCCTCCTCAATGCGGTAACTGATGGTGGGACGTTCGCGATTTTTACCGGGGAAAAGCAGGTTTTCGGCTTGTTCCAGAATAACCTTAATATCTTTAATGTCAGTATTATCAGGGGTAAGCTGGATTTTGCCTTTTGAACCCTGAATGACGATTTCTACGTTACCTATTTTGCTCATTTCATTTTTTATTACTGCAAATTTCGTTTATTTTCCCGATTTTCTTCTGTTGTCTGATTTGCATAGCATTTGGCAGTTTTCTTCTACTGTTTTTCCGCCATCTTTCCAAGGGTCTATGTGGTCGACTTCCATTTCGCTTAACTGGAACGCCTTTTTGAATTTGGCGCATTTGCTCTTTTGCTATATACATTGTTAGCGGTATGTGCGTTTACATAATTACCAAAACATTATTGCTATAACTACTATTATAATTATACCAAGAATTACAAGAACTGGGATAATTATTTTTTTATCACCTCCTTTCATTTCAATTTCAAACTGTCCAGAACCAGTCTTAATTGTTTGTTTTGATTTGACATACATACCTTGTTTATTTAAGGCTGAAAGTTCACCCATTATCGCCATCAAGTCATGTTGTGCAATCTGACTTTGAGTTATTTTTTCTAATGCTTCTTTTCTGATTTCAACATCATCTGATGCGACTTTTTTTGATAGTTCATGTCTATCGTCATCTGTTAAATTGGGAATGTTCGTGATAATTTCAATAATCTTTGTATTGTCAAGTCTTGCTAACTGATTATTACTTTCCATATTGTTTAAATTCTTTGATTAATATTTTTAATTCAGAAATTTCTTCTTTAATGAACCCGAAACTAATAAATGCACCGATTAAACCACCCAAAAATAAAAAGGAATACCATTCTTCTCTAATTGACCAAGAAATAATTCCAGCAATTACGATTAATACAACTGACAGTTTAAATATTGATTTTGAGAGTGATACTTTCAATATATTTAGAGGTTTCATTTCTGCTTTTATAATCAGTTTTCCACCCTCGCCTTGAAAAGTTCCGTTCATATCAACAGCACTATCGCCTTTTGCTAACTCCTCATAATGAGCATAAAAAAGATTCATGTCATGATTATTAAGAAAAGATTTGCTAATTGCTTTTTTGCTTTCAAAGTTTACAGAAACCATTTCATAAGCTAAATATTTATCTGAATATTTTCTATAATTTGAATTAGTTTCAATTTCGTTAATTCTAAAATTGGGGAATGAAAGTTCTTGATAATCTTTGTTCGATAAGTCCAAATGACACTCATAAAAGGATAATTCATAACTTGCTGTAAAGGCTCCTCTTTTAAACTTTGCAATGATCGGTAAAAATATATCAAAATCTTTTTTTACTTGATTAAATGTGTTTTGAAGTTTGACTTTTAAAATATATTTACTCACTTCTAAAGCTTCCTCTTTTTCTTCATCTGTTAATACGTTAAATCTAAATTGATTAAAGGTAAGTTCATTTATTTTTTCATAATCATTCTCAAATAATTCTAAAACGTCATTGATGCTTGAAAGTCTTTCCTTGTTTGAAGATTGTGAGTGCCAGTATCTGCCTCTGTAATTATACGTTTCTTTTTTCCAAAAATCGTTAACAGTTTTTTTGATTGAAGACATAAAGTCGTGAATTCCAAGCTTGTATTTAGCTTCCTCAGTAAGAAATTGTGGCATAAAACTTACAATCCGCTCTTTCATTAAATCGGTTAAATGATAATACCCGTTCGCCCATTCAGAATATTTTCTTTTGAGATAGCCAAAAGATTGTTTACCATATTCATTGTAATAGTAATTTGATATTTTATTTTTAGTTTCTAAGTCAGCATTGAAAAACTCTTGAAGCAGAAATTGATTATAATCCAAATACTCGGTTGTAAAGTCAATTTCTTTTTCGGAAAAAAAGAATTTTTCTTTATAAGTTTTTCTATAATAGTAATTCCTACGCCTATAATAGTAATTCCGCCAACTCATTTTTTGAAGTAATATACTAATCCTATTATGATAAGAATAAAAAGTAGAGTTGCCACTAAATATGTCTTTGCTGGTAAATTTTTGAAGTCAAAACGTTTTTTATCCTTTTCTTTGTTTTTAAGATTAACATTTGAGTCGTTTGACCAAATGCCATTACAATTTGCTTTGGATTCTAATTGTGCATTTTCATATTCATTTGATTTCTCAAATTTGTATTTCAAATATGCAAAGGCAAAACCGTCATCAATCATTTTCCTGTTGATATCTTCACTTTCGTAATAAACATACCTTAAAAGTCTCTGATATCTATCTTTGTCCTTTGATATTTTTCCAAGCACTAGAATTACTTCTTTATGCTCAATTAGTTCTTTTAAATGTTCTTTTGCTTCAATTCCATAAATATCTGAAAGTTCAGGAGCATTTATTCCAATCATTCTAACTTTTTTTCCATGTTCGGTTTCAAAAGTATCTCCGTCAATAACTCGAATTACTTTAGAATTTTGTCCGAAACAAAGAATTGCTGTTAAAAATAATATGATTGCTACTGTTAATCTCATCTCTGTCTTTACTATTACCGCTAACGAGAGGCTACACGCAGTATTGCGTATATTTCCACTATAGTTGGGCCTCTTAATGTAATTTAAAATCAAA
>CAZXNP010000252.1:0-3594 GCA_964642035.1 uncultured Anaerolineales bacterium
GCCTCGGTCTTCTCCCCAGAAGCGGGACGCGTCACGTCCCCGCTCCGCCCCCCCCGCTTTTCGAGCAAGACAATGTTTTCGATGGTCATGAAACGATCGATGGCCTTGGCCATGTCGTAAATGGTGAGCAGAGCCACGGCCGTGGCCGTCAGCGCCTCCATTTCGACTCCGGTCCTGCCCGTGCCCCGGGTGGTGGCCGTGACCCGAAATGCGCTGTTGTTCTCCTCGGGCTCAACAACCACGGCCACGTGGCTGAGGGCCAGGGTGTGGCACAGGGGAATGAGGCCGGCTGTGCCCTTGGCCGCCTGAATTCCCGCCAGGCGCGCCACCGTGAACACGTCCCCCTTCGGCAATCCGCCCTCGAGAACCTGGGAGAAGGCGTCAGGCCTCATGCGAATGCGCCCCGAGGCCACGGCCTCGCGCCTCGTCACGGCCTTGTCCCCCACGTCGACCATGACTGGGCGACCTCGATCATCGCTGTGGGTCAGTCCCACGGTGAGTCCGACCCTTGGGTGGCCGACGGCCCGGCCCCGATAGGGCGGAGCCGCACCCGAACCAGACCTTTGAGGTCGTCGAGGGCGGTGGCGGCAATGTTGACGCGGCTGTCCAGGTCCTCGATCCACTCCACCGGCACCTCGGCCACTCTGAAACCCAGCTCCTCGCCCCGGAGCAACAGCTCACTGTCGAAGAACCAACCCTGGTCCTCCACGAGGGGCACCACCGCCCGCACTGCCCGACGGCTGACCGCCTTGAAGCCGCACTGGGCATCGGAAAACGTGCGCCGGGGAAACATGAACTTGATGATCAGGTTATACAGTCGCGATATGATCTCCCGTTTCCACTGCCTCGTGACCCTGGCCCCAGCCATCAGCCTGGAACCGATGGCAATGTCGCAGGTGCCGTCGGCGATTCGAGCCACCAGGTCAGGCAGGGCATCCAGATTCGTCGACAGGTCCACATCCATGTACGCCACCACGTCAGCGTCGCTGTCGAGCCAAGCCCGGCGAAGGGCGCGACCCCGGCCCTTCTTGGCCAAGTGCACGACCCGCACCCGGTCGTTGGCAGCCGCCAACTCCTCGGCCACCGCCAGGGTACCGTCGGTGGAGGCGTTGTCGGCGATCACGACCCGCCAATCGTAGCGGAGCCTCTCGCCGAGAAACAGGCTGAGCGTGGCCACGGAAGCGGCCAGGACGTGCTCCTCGTTGTACACGGGGATGACCACGTCCACCCTCAGCTGCTGTTCGGTCATCGTTGGTTCCGCCTGGGGGCCGCCACAAGCGGCGAAGTATAGCAGATGGGGCCGATTGGCCGCCCCCGCCCCGGCGGATATACTCGGGCGCCGTGCGCCTAAAGGAACTAACGGTCCAGGGCTACAAGAGCTTTGCGACGAAGACCAGATTCGAGTTCCGCCCGGGCGTGACTGCCATCGTGGGCCCGAACGGCAGCGGCAAGTCGAACATCGCAGATGCCATCAGGTGGGTGCTTGGTGAGCAGCGAACGACCCACCTCCGAGCCCGGAAGACCGACGACATGATCTTCGCCGGCTCCAAGCGCCGCTCCCGGTCCGGTCTGGCCGACGTACACCTCGTCCTCGACAACTCCGATGCCTGGCTAGACGTGGACTTCACTGAGGTATCCGTGGGCCGGCGGGCACACCGAGACGGAGTGAACGAGTACTACCTGAATGGGTCCAGGGTGCGTCTGCGGGACGTACTCGATCTCCTCGGCGCTCGCCTGGGCCAAAGCACCTACACCGTGATCGGCCAGGGCCTCGTCGACAGCGCCCTGTCGCTACGCCCCGAGGAACGCCGCGGCCTCATCGACGAGGCCGCCGGCATCCTGCCCCTCCAGCGCCGCCGCGACCGGGCCGTGCGCCAACTGGAGGAGACCCGGGTAAACCTGACCCGGGTCAAGGATGTGTTGGCCGAGCTGGGGCCACGATTGAAGCGCATGACGCGCCTCTCCGAGAGGGCCCAGCGCCATGAGGACCTGGCCAAGGAGATGGAGGCCGCCCTCGCGGCCTCCTACGGCTCCCGGTGGCATCGAGCCCTGGAGCGCCTGGATGCGAGCCGAGTCCGGATCGCCGATCTCAGCGGCGCCGTGGCCCATGCCGAACACGCAATTTCCGAGCTCGAGGGTCAGCTCGTCGTGGCGGAGACCGAGGCCGAGGCCAACTTGAGGTCCCTCCAGGTCGCCCGGGGGAAACGCGACTCGATCCAGCAGGACCTGGCCGCCGCCAGGGAGGCCGCCGCCGTGGCGCGGGCTCGCCTCGAGGGCCTTGAGGCGCGCCGGGCGGAGAGGGAGGCGGCAGCCGCCTCCCGGGCCCAGGAACGCCGTCGACTTGCCCAGGCCGCGGCGGATGCCCGTCTGGCTCTGGAGGCCTGCTCCGAGGCGTACGCGGCCTCTGTCCGGGAAAACGACCTCGCCCAGGAGGCACTGCGAGGGGCGCAAGCGGAAGCATCGTCCTGGGCGCGGGGTGTGGCCGACCTGCGCCGCGAGGCAGTCGCCGTCGAGGCCCGGGCCGCCGCGGTAGGCAGCAGTCTGGAGGCCTTGGCTGCCGGCGACGAGCAGGCGAAGCAGCATCACGCGGCCCTCACCACCGAGATCGACGAGCTCGAGGAGCGCTTGTCCGGGACCGCGGCGGCAACGGACCGCGCCCGCAGGACCTTGGAGGCCGCCGGGCAGAAGGTCGCCGCCACCACCGCCGCCCTGGAGGCGGCCGAGGCCGAGGAGGCCGCGGCTGAGGCCGCGCTGCGGCGGCAGCAGGACGTGGTGGCAACGACGGGCTCCGAGCTCTCGCGCCTCGAGGCCCGGTGTGAGGCCCTTGATGCCAAGATCGCGGCGGAAGAACGACCTGACGCCGCCCACAGCCGCGTCGCCGCCGTGGGCGGGGACTCTGTTCTGGGGGCCATCAGCCAAATTCTCGAAATAGAGACCGGATGGGAGGCGGCGGCGGCGGCGGCTCTTGGCGGCATGGCCGACGGCTTGGTAATGCGCGACGCAGCCGCCATCGAGGGCACCCTGAGACGCGTCACGGGCGCGATCAGAGGCCAGGTCGCTTTGGTCCCAGGCCATGGCGACTACGGCGGCGCCTCCTGGACACCGGCGAAGGGCGAGCGCCGGGCCCTTGATGCCGTGACCTGCCCCGCTGCGCCGGCGGCCGCGGAACGCCTTCTCGCCGACTGCGGCCTTGTAGAGGACCTGACCGCCGGCAGGCGCGGCGAAAAACACGCCTGTGTCGAGCCGTAGCGGAGATCCCCCGCGTGCCGGCCGATGTGCTCGTTCGTGTAGATCGGCCAGCGGTGGCTGCCGGGGTAGTAGACCAGCGGCCCGGCGTCCTCGTGTACGTCCTCGAGCGCGACCCACACGCCGCACATGAAGCGCTCGGGGACCGAGCTGAAGTGCACCGCGTCGGTGTGGTAGTGCTGCTGCGTCCCGACCGGGAACGTCAGGGTCTGGAAGGGGAACGCCTCGCGGCCGTAGAGGGTCGAGAGCAACTCGACCAGCGGCTGGTTGGCGGCGATCCGCCGCACACCCTCGTCGGTGCGCCCAGCGGCCTGGAGGCGCATGCCGGCCACTCTCGCGTGCGGAGGG
>CAZXNP010000253.1:0-1591 GCA_964642035.1 uncultured Anaerolineales bacterium
CAGCCGCCATTTGATATGTAGCAATAATAATCTTCTTTGTTTCACTTATTTTCAAGTCCTTTTCCTTCATACCCCCTATATAATACCCTACAGATGCAAGAGAATTATCCACAATTGAATCGTGCAAATAGGTCAATAAATTCTTATTATGCCCCAATATCATGATTTGTTGCTCCTTATCATCCGTCAAAATGTCGTCTAATAATTGCACAATAAAATCACTACGCGGGGTAAATTCACAGAGTTTTTTGATCATTGCTGAATAGTTTACATGTCCACGAAAATTAAACAACTCCTTCTGATATTCCTCCGAGCTATGACTATAATGTAAAACCTTTACAAGCACATTATCGCAACGGTCACGTTTTTTTGTGTATACAATATTGCCTAAAAACATTTTAAACACTTTTGTCAACCCATCCTTACGTTTCATGGTGGCGGACAACCCCAACATATTTCGGGTTACTACTTTGAAAAGAGCGCGGCTAAATACTTCAGCAGAAATATGATGAACTTCATCAATGATTGTTAATCCAAAGCTTTCGAAAAGACTCATCGGATATTCTTTCATTGAGAGAGATTGTAACATTGCCAACACTATGTCTTTCCCTTCAATATCCATAACATCGCCTTGAATGCGCCCTATGCGTGCCCCAGGAATAAATTCTCGTATTCTTTCTGCCCACTGATTCATCAGAAAGGATTTATGAACAATAATTAACGTTTTCACACCTATTTTAGTAATTATATATAATGCACTGACTGTCTTTCCTGCCCCACAATATAGCTCCAAAAGACCACACCCTTCTTTTTTAGCACATTTTAAATAAGCATTTACTGCGGGTAACTGATAAGGACGCAATGCTCCCTTAAAGGAAAGCGATATTTTTGCGCCTTCCCCAATCTGAATATTATCTGGTTTACCATATGTTTTCAAGCCGTAAAAACGAGGCAGATAGAATTTTTTAGATGATTCTCGATAAATTGTAAAAGGGGTTGGTTTAACAATTGAACCTTTAGGGGCAAAGGGTACAACCTTTAGCTCTTTTCTTATTAATTCCTGTTCCTCAATACTTAAACATTCCTTATAAATGGAATATCCCCGTCGTCCAAGATATGTTGATGACATTTACATTGAGAATTTAATATTTATATTATTCAATTTTTATGAATTTAAAAATATAATAATATGATATATGACGTCTTTAATGAAGTCCATTGAAAAAGACATGCATCATTATATACTTGCCCTTTTATTGGCGATATTTATCGTATCAGACATGTCGGTGCCAAAGAGCATTGAAGAAATATCTCACACGCTCCTTGGCAAGGTTTTAATCATTGGAGGAGCACTTTCTTTGCTTTTTGCGCATCCATTATTAGGAGCTTTGGGCATTGTGGCTGCCTATCGCCTTATTTCTAGCACACTTGCATTCCCACAAGGGGCGCCGGGTAACTTCCCAATTGGAGCACCTACACAAGTTAGAGCGCCATTGCCGCCTAGATATGGTAATTTGACCCCAACCAACCAGTTCCCGTTAACTGTTGAAGAAGAGGTCATTCGTAAAATGCTTCCCGTTGCTGTAGGACA
>CAZXNP010000253.1:1691-3588 GCA_964642035.1 uncultured Anaerolineales bacterium
CGTTAACTGTTGAAGAAGAGGTCATTCGTAAAATGCTTCCCGTTGCTGTAGGACATTTACCTGCCCCCACCTATAAACCAATGCTCGACAAACTTCATGATGCTGCTCGTCTTCATTAATATAATAACCTTAACTTATTTATTATATTATGATTTTCGCTTGAATAATTTATTCAACACCGTATTATACACTTTTTTTAAAATCATTAAGGAAACTATACCGATCAAAAGGGATATAAGCGTGGTCCCAGTTTTCCCTTGAAGAAATTGTTTAATTTTGTCTTCATCGTGTTCGAAATTAAATTTAGGAATAGTATAGACACTGTCATCCTCATCATCATCATCCTCTTGACCGACAGGGCGACAATCAATATAAATTTCGCTGTCACTGTTTCCACTGGCAAACGTTTCTTTGCTGGCGCTATCGCTACTACCCGCAATTGTTCCACTACGATTATAAAATAATCCTGTTGGAATCGACGGCTTAACAACATAGGTTTGGGCAGTTATGACGGCTTCTAAATGGGGGAGGTCTGATTCCGCTATATAAGCGGGTGTGGTCTTGTCAAATACTACAAAATTAAAGCTCCCCGTACAAGGCGGAAAAGGCGCCGTCGCTTGGTAGAAGTAATATCCAGCTCTGGGGATAACCGTATTTAAGGTCCAATTATTTACATTGACACTCGTTTTACCACCCTCTGCTTGAGGGGCCAAAGGAACAAAAGCATTAAAAAAATTAGCCGATTGTGAACTGCCGCCCCCACTCACCACTGGAATGCACACTAATAAATTTTTGCCCCCACTACCACCATGAACAAGAATTAATTCGGCATCTGCGTGTTCGCCATTGAAAGTATGCAGAGAGGGGCGATAGAGACGACATCCCGCTAGACTATAAATGGTATTATTAAAGGTAACATTACTCCCACTTTGAGTTGTGATAATACTCAAATAGTCCCCTTTATTAGCTAACTGACAATCGCTTAATCCATAGGAATATTGATAATTGCAAATGCTCGTACAATCTTTGGTTGTTTTACTTATATTGATGGGAGATGTTGCTGTTTGGCAAGGACCTTGCGTACTCATTTAATATAACTAAATAATAAAAAAATATAAAATTATGTATATAATGACCAAAAGAAGGAGAAAAGGAAATAAAAAGAGGGGAACCAGAAAATTATTTAAATTTATCAAAAATAGACGTCAAAGAATAAAACAGCGAGGGAGAAAATTCAGAAGAACGTTTAGAAAAAGACGGAAACAATTGAATTTGCGCTTCAGAAGTCTCCGGCGAGGTGGTGGTGGTGGAAAAAAAAGAAGAAGGCGTCCGTCGAAGAAGAAGAAGAAGAAGAAGAAGAAGGCGAAGAAAAAATCTGGACCCTCTCCAAGACCAGCACCACCAGTAGCAGCAGCGGCAGCGGCAAAAAAGGCACAAAAAACTGCAGATAAAAAAAAAATTATTGCCGACAAAGCAGTAGAAAAAGCGGCAGCAAGCAAAACAACTGCTGATCAAAAGCAAAAATTGGCAAATGATGCAAAAACAAAATTGCAAGAGAAAAGCAGCAGTAGTAAGAAACCCCCGAGTCTTAAAAAAGCTGTATCCAAAGTGCAAGTAATGCAAAAGGTTGCTAATACCAAAAAGGTAAAAGCTGCTACTGATGCTAAAAAAGCCGAGCAGGCAAAAAAAGAGGCGCAGATTGCAAAACAAAAGGCGGCAACAACAGCAGCTAAATTATTATCAGCAAAAGCAAAGGCAAAAACAAAAGCACAAACGAGAAAAAAAGGTAAGATGGTTGCTTCGGCAGCAGCAGCCGCAGCACGCTCCAGAAAAAATAAAACAAGGAAAAAGCAAGCACTTCCTGTAGTAAGACCATCGTCGACAGCAGGTGCACCTC
>CAZXNP010000254.1:0-3579 GCA_964642035.1 uncultured Anaerolineales bacterium
ACCCGTGAGGAATAACACATCTGCTCATTTTCCCAGTTCGTCGCCGTGACAGGCACGATTCGGGCTTGTCGCGTTGATGCCCGATCGGGTACAAGACGCAGCGATGGGAACAACCACGGTCTTCTGGCAGAACGCAAATGCGCGGAAACCGGGCACAGAAGGTGCCATCGAGGATTGGGAACGAATAGGCAAGGACGTGCTATGCTGCTTTCTGTGTGCCGTGACGCAACACGATGGTTCCTCCACCGCGATTCGCTCGCGCAAGGGTCGCTGCTGCTGGTAGGACTGCTTTGCGGATTCTCGGTGCTGACGACCGTCTACCTGGTTTTTGCTGAACTGGGAACGACGCTGATCGTGACAACGTGTGTCGTGGCAGCCGCGATTCTGGCGATGTCGTCGCCGTGGCAATTCGCAGAGAGACTTCGTTCCGCTCGCCTACTTCGGCCGGCCGATTGGTTCGGAGGTTGCAGTCTGAGCTGTCTGACGCTGGCAGCAGCGACTGTGGCAGGACCGTGGTCCATGCAGTTCTCATGGAGCTTGATGCGCTCAACGTCGAATGGCAGCGGACCGAGCGTCACCCTGGAATGGGTCATCGCGTCCGTGGCAAGCTTTCTGACCGTAGGAGTCACCTTGGCGGCCATTCGCTGGTGTCTGGGCTGCTGGGGAGGTGCCTATTCCTCACAGATCGGCACAGTGCGCAGATCGAACGAGCGGCCGTTTCAGGCAGGAAACCAATCGGTGGGTTCAAGCCAGCCTGACCTCCGGCGCAGTGCGCTGTTCTTGATGGCCTCGGCAACGGGAATTCTGCTGGGAGTTCATGTCTTCGCTCCCTGGTGGAACCTCTCAAATCTTCGCCTTGGCACTGCCGCACTATCGGCTTGTCTTGGTATCGTGGGATTGTTAGTCCCCCGTCGCATGGTGATGTCGGCGCCGTCACAAGAAGACGTCGTTGGTGCTGCGCGATGCACGGTCCGCGCGAAGCGTGTCGTGCCGGCCGCATATGCTCTTTTGTTCTCGCTCGGTGCGGGAGCGATCGTCGCATCGGCATCGCGTTTGTTACACCAGTTGATTCCCGTCGGGTTTTGGGTCGTAGCGACGGAATGGGGCGTCAGCCTGGCTGGCTTTGCCGTGGGAACGCTGTGGCTGTCAATGAGGCGACGGGATGTCCGAGGGACTTCCGGAAGCAGATCGAGTACGGCACGGCCATGGAATTTCATCGCATGGTACGCCGTGGCAGCGTGGGCCATCGGACTCGTCATTCTGTTCGCCGCATTGACGGACAGCATGCTGTGGATCAACGCGACGATTGCCTCGGTTGGGTTGGCAATCAGCGCGCGTGTTGCGGTGATTGCCGTCGTTCTCGCTCCGCTATTCGCCTTTTGGTTCGTGGCCATTGCGCGCAGTGTTTTGGTCGAAGACGGCGCTAACAACGCTCGTTCCGCACCGACAGCACGTGCACGGCGTTGGGAGCGAACCGTACTGGCATGGTCTTTGGTGACGGCAGCGACGGGTTTCTTACTGTGTCGCTGGCTGGTTCTGCCGAACGTTGGTGTCGCGCGGGCTTTGATCTGCGGAGCTCTCTGGGTCGCTCTGAGTGGAGTGTGGCAGCACGGCAGCGTGTTCTTGGCGGGATCCGGCCGGCGGGTCGCTCAGGTTGCATGTCTCGCGGTGATTGCAGGTGTTCTTTTCGCGGCGTGGGGATATCGCACGGCCGCTTTGTACACGCCGCGACGGAAATCTGCGGTTTGGCCCACCTCTTCTTGCCGCCTAGGACCCAAGACGCAGGTTTGCACCGGCCGGAGTCTACAGCGTTCGGCACGGCTTCTGTTCGATGCGAATGTATTCCTGGCCAAGTGCCATGGAGTGCCGGGGTCGCTGCTGACAGAGTTGGATGAGCGCCGCTGCATCGCTGTGCGCGAAGGAACTCGCAGCACCTACACCGTCTGGAAGCGACGCGGTGCGCTCTGGGAGATCCGTGAATCCGGCGTTCCCAAGTCGGTAGTGAGCACGAACGCGCGGATCTGTCCCGACTACGCTCCGGAACTGCTGCACGCCGTCGTACCCTTGGCGCTGCACGAGAAACCTCATCGCGTCCTGCTGTTGGGAATTGGGGGAGGGAGTCAGTTGTCGGCTTGTCTTGCCTATCCCGTCCAACGCGTCACCTGTGTGGAAGCCGATCGCACAGCCGTCGGGATGGCCCGAACGCGCTTCGAGTCTGTCGCAGCATGGGCCAATCCCTTCACGGATGACCGGCTGAATCTGGTCGTGGCCGAACCGGCCTGGTCGGTCGATCATGGTTCCCGGTCCTATGACGTCATCATCGACAATCCCGACGCGCCGGTCCTGATGCAATCGGTTCCACGTTGGACGGCCGAGTATTACGCTCGCGTCGCGCACGCTCTGACGGCCGACGGCATTTACTGTCAGCGTTTTCAGAACATCGATTGTGGAGCCGCACCGTTCCAGATTCTGACACGCACGATGCGGTCGGCTTTTCGTCAGGTTGCTGCCGCAGAAACCGCTCCGGGCGAAATACTGTTCCTGGCGACGAATGGAGAGTGCGGATTTCAGCGAGCGGGATTGTTCAGCCGGCTTCAGGCGCCTCATTTGCGATCGCTGCTTGCCGATTTGGGTCTGGACTGGTCTGAACTCTCGAAGCTCTCGTTCTTTTCAACAGAAGCTCTTCAAGAAATCGCGTCTGCAGACAACGGTTGCTGCAACACGGCAGCAAACGGACTGTTAGGAATCCGTTTGCCTCTGGATGTGATGCGTTGGGGAGCCAAACGCCAGGAACTTGTCGCACTGCTCGCTCCACACACTCGATGGCTGGCCAGCCTGTTGGGTGACGACGCGCAGGATCCCGATTTGCAGCAGCGGCTGCGCGAAGTTGCCCAACGCCACGAACTGGTCCTGCAACATCCCGATCAATATTGGGCCTATCGCAAAACACTCAAAACGCAACTTACCAAACACCCTCGCTCGACGATCCGGCTGGTCAGTGGTGAAATGCCCGAACGCCAGTTGCATGCGGACGACCAACGCCGCTTTGACTATATCGCAGCGTTGGATCGGGCGTCGCGTCATCCCACGCCCGATCGGATCCGCGAAGTCGCAGCTTATGACCGCCCCTACGACCCGATGTTAAGTCCCTACGTTTCTTCGGAAGTCGCGGCACTTTGGTCACGATCACCTAAGCGTGACGTGCGTGAAGAGCTGACGCACCGCTTGCATGGCATCTATTTTGCCCCATCCGACGATCGCTCGATCCGCGACGTGATTGCTGCCATCGAGCTGCTGTGCAGCGACGCTGGAGAGTTGCCAGAGGCCACCGAGCGCTGGGACCACCTGAACGCTCTCACGCAGACTCTGATGCAGCGCTGGTTGAACCGGCGAAGTGTCCAGCCCACGTCTTCACCGATCGTGCTGAACGACGTCGACCAAAGTCTCTTGGCGATCGAGCGATCCTTGGAAACGATGGATTCTCTTGCTGAACAGACAGGCATTCAGGCGGACGCTTGGAACGCTCGACGTCGATGGATCCAGAAATACGTCGTCCGTCCACTCCAGTCCTATCGGGCT
>CAZXNP010000255.1:0-3535 GCA_964642035.1 uncultured Anaerolineales bacterium
GCCGATTTGCCCCCGTCCCCGTGGCCATCGCCGAGGACGGCGCCCCCGGTCGCGACACCGAGGCCAGCACGGCGGCCACGGCGGCTCCGAAGGCCAGGCTGAGGGCCGGCAGGAACACCGTGAAGTGCCGGGGAAAGAGATCGCGCCGGAGGACCAAGAACGCCACCAGGGGAACAAGTTGCCAGCCCACCAAGCGCCCCAGGCGCCCCGCAAACTTGGGAGCGGCCACCACCCCCAGCGGGGCGAAGGCCACCAAGCGCGGGTGCCGCGTCACGGCATCGGCATAGAATGCCAGGGCCTGGCCGAGGACCGCCCCGGCGCTCCGGCCGGCCCCTTGGCGGAGTTGATGGCCCACCACCGCCGTCCACATGTCGGCCCCCGCCATGGCGAAGGCCGCCGCCACCGCCACAACCAGCACCAGGCCAGGCAGCACCAAGGCCACCCCGTCGCCCAGGGCCCGGCGCCGGCAGGAGTGGCCCGCCTCCCGCGGGGTGGGGGGCGGCGAGGGCCTCCCGGCCAGGGCCTCCCAGAGGACGAAAAGGACCACCCCGGCCCACGCCAGGGCCGCGAAGAGCTTCGCCAAGACCCCTAAGCCAAAGGCCAGACTGGCCGCGGCATAGCCCCAGCGGCCGCCTGCCCCGGCCCGCACCGCCGCGTACAGCCCAAGGGCGACGGCGGCCAGCATCGTCGCCTCGGGGCGAAAGGCGCGGCCAACCGTGAAGACATCCTCCAGGGCCAGGAACACGCTCATCGCCGCCAAGGCACCGCCGAAGCCGAACAATCGTCGCCCCACCAGGAACAGCACTGCCGCCGCCCCGAGGGTGAGGGCCACGGACAGCCACCGTAGGGCCACGGCGTCCCGGCCGGCAAGGCACACCACCGCCGCCCCGGGGGCGAGGAACGCCGGCAGCTGTGGCGTCAGGAAGTCCCGGTATGGCACCTCGCCTTCGCACACCCGCCAAGCGGCGTAGAGGTAGCTCTCCTCGTCGTCGTCGATGAACCAGTTGCCCAAGCCACGGCCATAAACCAGCGCCGCCAGGGCAAGGATCGCGCCCACGGCGACCCACTGCCTCACCGGGCCGGCCCGGGGGCCCTTCACTCCACGAGGGCGATCTCGGCGCCTGCCGGCGTCACGGTCCCGAGGCCACTTCGAGGCCAGCCACGACGAGAGCATCCATGGGCGCCGCCGGTCCGCCGGCCATGGCCAGGCGCTCCCCTGAAGCCGCATCGTACACCACTACCGCCAGGCCGTAGGCCCCCGGCGCCAGGTCCGGCGAGACCGTCAGAACGTGGCGGTCCACGATGACTTCCCCCGGCAGCCACGAGGTCGTGGGTCGCGTCCACTCGGCAGGCTCGCTGTCGTGCTGCGCCACGGGCGTCCCCTGGGGGCCGATGATCTGGACGCTGGTCTTGTACCGCACCGACATGGCCGCAAGGCCGCGCCAAACCAGGTCCACCGCCAGGGCCTCCCCGGGGCTGACCACCAGGGTGCTGGTCGGGACTTCCCTAGTGCCCACCCGGGACCCGCCAGGGACCATGGAGGCGCCCGGGGTGACCGCAACCGAGGTTTCGCCCTCCACGGCGCCGCCGCCGGGGCCCGTGGGGCCAGGCGCAGCGAAGCTGGCGCCCACGAGCTCCATGGCCTGGCCGAAACGGGCCCGGGTCTCGACGTCCATCGGGGGCACATCGGTGACGACCGGGCCCTGCCGGGGCACCACCATCACCGTCCCCAGGATCACTGCCTCGGAGTCATCGACCTCCACCCCGAGAGATGCCGGGCCCCCAGGGGCCCCGGCCAGCACCGGCACCACCAGGCGCTGGCGGACCACCGCCCCCACGGGCCACCCGGAGGGCGGCGCGGACGGAGACCCGAAGGCAAGCTGCACGTCGGCGGCTACGGTGCCCTCGGCGCGGTCCCCAAGGCTGAGGCGGAGCCGCGGCGACCCCATTGGCGCCTCGACGCGCAACCAGATGTCCATCACCAAGTCGCCCCCCGCCTCCACCTGGTCCGGCAAGGGGCCCCGGCCCACCAGGGTCACGGGTCCCAGCCCCTCGCCGATCGCCACCATCTCGGGGGCCGCCTTCCTCAGCTCGCCACGCCCGGGGCGCCAGGCCGTGACTGTGATCTCCCCCACCGGCACCATTCCCCCAGGGGTGACATCCGCCTGGGGCGACAGCTGGCCACCGTCGCGCCGGCGGTAGACGCCCAGCCGCACCTGGTACCGGCCCGGGGGCAGGCCCGGAGGCACGGCCAGGTCCACGGCCTGGCTCGTGACCTCTCCGGCGGACCAGGAAGGTGTCGTCCTGGTGCCGGCCGCCATGAGGCCCGCGTCCGCCTGGGCCCACTCGGCCCCGGACCCGTCTCGGAGCCGGACGGTCAGGGCCAACTCCTCGTAGGGCACATCGTCCGCCACCCACGCCGACACCACCCGCAATGTGTCGCCCGGACTGACGACACCGTCCTGCCCCGGCCAGCCCGCCGCCAACATGTCCGGACCCCCATCGAAGCGGGCCATCGGGGCCAGACCAAGTCCCCGGGGCCGGTAGACGGCGTAGACCTGGCGATCGGGCAATTTGACCCGGCGCACGAAGGTGCCCGCCAGCTCGTAGTCCTTGGCCACCCAAGCCTCGAATTCCTCCAGATCCCGCAGGAAGCGAAGATGGCCGTAGCCGCGGCCCTCCAGCTCGGTGCGGTCCACCAGGAGCAAGGCCGGCCGGTAGCCCTGGGCATCGAGCTCGCCCTTGATCCGCGCCCAGGTGATCTGCCCGCTGGCCGCGGCCCCGGCGGACAACGATGCCGCGGAGTAGGTGGTGGGGCGCCGGGCATAGAAGTTCAGCTCGGAGTAGTCCGACAGGACTATGTCGTCTGGCTCCGTCACCAGATCCACGAAGTCAGCCAACCGAGTCGTGCCGTCCTCGGTGCGCGACGCCAGGTCGCGGTCCAAGAGGAGCCACGGTCCCCACAAGGCGGCCACCAGGACCGGTCCGAGCCAGGCGAAGTCCGCCCGGCGCCCCCGGGATAGGCCCACCGCGGCCCAGGCGAACAGTGTCGACACCGCCGGCAGCGTGTACACCAGGTGTCGGCCGAAGAGCTCCCGCGACAGCCCGAACAGCGCCAGCACCGTGGGCAGCTGCCAGGCGAAGATGCCCACCCCGCGGCGACCCGCCCGCCAGGCCGCCATGGCGGCACCCACCGCCACCAGGCTCTCCAGGGCATGGTACCTGACGTAGTCGCGGAAGAAGGCCACTCCCTTGAGTATCACCGCCCCGAGCCCAAGATCGGACCCCTGGCTGAGGTGATGCATCACCACGTCGCCAAATACGTCGGCCCGGGCAACAACGAAGGCCCCCAGCCCGAGGACCACCGGGATGGCCGCGGCTGCGCCCAGGGTGACCAGGTCCACCGCAACCGCCCGCCACGGCCGGTGGCCGCGGCGGCCGGCGGCCAGGAGGCACACGCCGCCGCCGGCCATCACGGAGGGCGGCGACCGCGTCGTGAGCGCGCCCAAGCACACATACAGACCACACGCCTCGG
>CAZXNP010000256.1:0-3522 GCA_964642035.1 uncultured Anaerolineales bacterium
AACGCGCCACACACGATATCCGTCTGCCTGTGCCGGTGTGTGTGTTGCGGCGACGACGCGTGCCAGTTGTAAACGGGCCGCGTGCAGCTCGGCAAAAGCTTCTTCTGCTTCCGGTCCCGCATTAGATGACAGCGCCTGCGACCGCAGTCGCGTGGCCAGAGCCTTTGACTGCCAGATGGCCGAATAGGCTGCATCTGTGTCGAGTACCTTCACACGTCGAAGACTTGACACCAGGTAGTTTGTGATCGGTCGATATTTGGCTAGCCAATTCGCTGCCTGTGCTTCAGAGAGAGTTGGTAATGCATTTCCAGCGGCGGAAATCAGACGTGTCTGAAACGCTTCGCGATAGAACGGTGCGGCACGGGCGGAATCGCATATTGACGCGTACAGTACCCCTAAGTTTTGAGTGACATCAATGTACCGGGGATGCGCGATACCCACCGCCTGAGCAAAGACAGTTCTTGCTTCCATATAGAGCTGTTCGGCACGCGTGGACTCTCCTATTGACGCGTACAAACCCGCCAATCCATTAAGCGCGCTTGCGTAGTCTGAGTGCGATTCTCCCAGCACTTCCTTCCGGAGAGTCAGAGCCTGCAAGAACAACTGCTCGGCTTGCGAGTAGTCGCCCATCTCTTCGTACAACCTTGCCAAATTGTAGAGACTATCTGCATAACTGGGGTGCTTCGTCCCCCGGAATCGTTTTCTAAGGTCCAGCGCTTCCCGATAAAGTGGCTCGGCACGGGCGAACTCATCCATCCGGAGATACAAGTGGGCCAACGAGTCACAGCCGGGTGCCAGATCAATCTGGCCTCGCGCTGTTGCCGCGTTTGCGTGGACTTCCAGATACAGCGATTCAGCACGTCCGTAGTCTCCCATCCGCACATAGAGATTGGCAAGTTTACTGCGACTGGTGTCATAATTCCATTGCCTGAGTTTGATCGGATTGCCGGGAGTCTCCTTGCCTAGCCCGTCCCTCAAAATGGCAACACTTTGCAGATACAGCGGCTCAGCACGCGGATAATCCCCCATTGCCACGTAGACTTCACCCAGATTGTTGAGCATATTCGCGTAGGCGTGATGTTCCTTGCCGTAGTCACTCTGAAGTTCCCTAAGTTTAGTGGGCGCGGGTTTTGGTTGTATGAGACAGACAGTCTGTCTCAGAAAATGTTGCTGGAGGATTTGCCTTCGTCGGAGCCGTTCGTCGGTTCGATCACACTTGCCTCGAATCGATGACCGAGCGCAGATGACGGCAAATCCGGACCATTGCCTTTGTTGGTGAGTGTCAGAGGGATTTCCTCCACTCACCCTGCGTGCTCATACTGTTCCGGGCTCAGACCATTCAATGCAGAGTGACGACGGACCCGGTTGTAGAACACTTCGATGTACTCAAACACGCTCACGCGGGCTGCCTCCTGATCGACATACTCGCACCGGTAAACCAGCTCCTTTTTCAGGGTCGCGAAAAAACTCTCCGCCACGGCATTGTCCCAGCAATTGCCTTTGCGGCTCATGCTGCAATCAATGCCGTTCTTCTTCAGCTCCAGCTGAAATGCATGGCTGCAGTACTGACTGCCGCGATCCGAATGATGCGTCAACCCGGTGACCTCGCCACGACGTCCCAATGCCATCTGCAACGCTGACAAAAACACATCTGTCGTCATCTCCACATCCATGGACCAGCCCACCACCTTTCGAGAATACAGGTCAATGATGACCACCAGATAAAGCCACCCACTTCCGGTCGGAATGTACGTCAGATCCGACACCCAGACGTCGTTCGCCTGACCACGCTCAAACTCTCTGTCCACAGTGTTTTCCGCCACCGGAAGACTGTGATTCGAATCCGTTGTGCGAACGCGAAATCGCCGATGAGTGGACGCCGACAGGCCTTCACGCTGCATCAGTTTTGCCACGGTCGCCTCGCAAATTGAAAAGCCACGATCCAGCAGCTCCTGGTGCATCCGTGGACTCCCGTAGACATCTTTGTGACGCTCCGAATGGATCGCGCGCATTGCCGAAACGACCTGAGACCGATACTCAGATCGGTCGCTCTCAGGACGCTTCGTCCACGAGTAAAATCCACTGCGGCTGACTTCCAGTACCTCGCACATCAACTTGACCGGCCATTCTTCGCGGTGCCGCTCGATGAACTGATATCTCAATTCTTTTCGTTCGCGAAGAAGGCCGTCGCTTTTTTTAGGATGTCACGCTCCATCCGAAGACGTCCGACCTCTTTCCGCAGACGTTCCAGCTCGTCCTGATCAGACTCATTCATCGTTCCTTCCGAATCCTTCCCGTACTTCTTCCGCCAGGTCCGCAACAGATTCTGGTTGATCCCCAGATCACGGGCCGCCTGAGCCACCGTGTAACCCTGGTCTTCCACCAAAGAGATCGCGTTCATCCGAAAGTCATGACTGTGCCTGCGACGCTCGCGTTTCGCTGATTTCTTCGACATCGTCTTCGCTCCTCGTGTGCACTATAACACACTTGTCGAGCGCCCACTTTTCGTAGGGAATTCCACTTGTGTCACGAGCGCAGCAATGCAGGATTCGAATAACCGGATTTCAACATTCCGGATATTCGATCGGATAAATGGGTACTGTGACGACTGGCACATGTGGCAGCCATGGCGCGATTTCATTGTTTGGAGTTGCAAGCGTTCTTCTTTGTCCGGGTGTTAGACGCAGTTGTAGCCTAACGGTTCGCGCCAACTTTTGTTTTTTTGCAGGCCGGATCCGGTAATGCGCATCACTTCATCCACCGCCAGTTGCGACCATGCGTCCTCGTCCGGCAACGAGCTTGAGCACCCAATGCTTAACGTGGAAAGGAAAACAATAGGAAGGACTAATTGCAGACGAAGCCGGCGTTGTTAACGCATTGCGGACTTTCTCTCTGAATCTAATTTGTTGCTCGATGAGTTCTTGTGTGTAGACATTCTTCATCATGCCTGACGAGTTGAGGATTGACGACCAAAAGGATATCAGTCCCAGTATATGTGGTGAGGAGACAGGGGTTGACCATTCATCTGTCTTGCTGCCTCCAGCTTGTGACACTAATGAAAGTGCTCTGGTGCTCCGACGGCCACGATGGCATCGGGGACTCCATCGACCTTGAAGCGAGCAACCACCTTCATGGATGGCAACGACAAGATGTTGAGCATTCCCTGTGCGGGTTCGGTAAAAACGGCATGCCGTCCATAAGCGTCGAAGCTGATGGCATGATGTCCATGGTGACCTTCAACCTTACTGGGACCGACAGGTAAAGTGAGTTTCACTCGTGCGTCGCGAAAGTTCCGGTCTCGGTTGGGATCAAGCTCAACGATCGTCAGCTGTTCCTGAACATCGCTATCGGGATCGGTTCGGTCGTGAAACAGAAATGCGTATCGCCGACCAAGTGACATGACCGATTTCGGTGTCATCAACTTCAGTCCGTCGGCGACGTCGATGTTCAGCTTAATCAGAGCGGGTGCCGCTGCACTCGCGTCAATCATGCACAAGGCTGATTGATCGGCAGTGCCTGTCG
>CAZXNP010000257.1:0-3500 GCA_964642035.1 uncultured Anaerolineales bacterium
CCAACGTCTTGAGCCGACGAAAGGCATCGCGCTGTGCACTCTGGTCCTCGAGCTTGACGTGGCCCGTTACTACCCCGCCTGCCAGTGGATCGGCGGGTGAGAGGGTCAGAGCTTCGATCACTTGTATGCCCGCTGATACCGAGAAGTTGACGCGGCTGCTGCCAGGGACGGGGAACCACCAGCCGTTGGGGTCTTCGAAGGCCGACTCAGCCAGGTATCCACTGCCGGCCTGGGAGAAGCTACGTTGCCGGCTATAGATGTACTCCTCGTTGGGTTGCAGCGTGAGGTTCTCAACGGCTGGGAAGTCGAGCACATTGGGACAATCCCAACCGGCGGCGCAGTCGGGGCCGCGGGCGACCACACCCAGGCGACGCAGGGTGATGGCACGTCCGCCTGTGTTCTTGACCTTGTACCGTGCTGTGACGATCTGATCCACCAGTGGATGGGCGGGGGACAGGGTCAGGGCCTCGACCACCTGTATGCCTGGTGAGACCGAGAACTCGATCCGGCCACCGAGGGGATGCCAATCGTCATTGGTATCTTCGTAGAGGGGCTCGGCGAAGTAGCCGTTGCCGGTCTCGGCGAAGAATCGCTGCTTTGTGTAGATGTACTCTTGGTTGGGCTGGAGAGTCAGGTTGTCAACCACCGGGAAGTCGGCCACGTGGGGGCAGTCCCAACCGGTGCAGTTGGGGCCGTGCACGCCCACCATGAGCCGGCGCAGGGTGATCGCCTGGTTGCTCATATTCTTCGCGGTGAATTGAGCCGTGACTACCTCACCGGCCAGTGGATCAGCGGGAGAGAGCGTCAGGACCTGGATTACTTGCAGAGGTTCAATCGTAAAGGACCGCGTGTCGCTCCAGCCGCTTTCACCCGCATTGTTGCGCGCCTTGACGTGCCAATAGTAGGTGTGGCCAGGCATGATCTGCCCGATGTGACATGAAGTGGAGTTGGTCCAGCCGCAGGGTTGCATGGTGTCATACGGTCCGCCCCACCATTCGATGAGATATTGCTCGGCACCTGATACGGAATTCCATTCAAAGTTGAGATCGTAGTTGTAAGGGTGAGTTGAGCCATTCGGTGGGGTGTGCAAGGTCGGTGCTGCCGGCGCCTGGGGTTCGATGGTGAAGGACCATATGTCGCTCCAGCCGCTTTCACCACCGCTGTTGCGCGCCCTGGCGTGCCAGTAGTAGGTATGCCCCGGCGCTACCTGTCCGATGTGGCATGAAGTGGTGCCGGTCCAGCCACAGGGTTGCATGATGTCATACGGTCCGCC
Source organism: uncultured Anaerolineales bacterium (assembly GCA_964642035.1). Lineage (GTDB taxonomy): Bacteria > Chloroflexota > Anaerolineae > Epilineales > Epilineaceae > CAZXNP01. Next base: position 1,274 of record CAZXNP010000257.1, read on the forward strand.
CCACCATTCGATGAGATATTGCTCGGCACCTGATGCGGAGTTCCATTCAAAGGTCAGATCGTAGTTGTGGGGATGGGTGGATCCATTGGGTGGATTGCTTAACGTCGGTGCTGCCGGCGGCTGGACAGGGTTGCAATTGTAGCTCTTGGTAATATGGGGGTTGGCATGCTTGGTGTGCAGGTAGAAGTCGTTGCCGGCATTATCCTGGATGTGCAGACTGAGCTCAACATCCCCGTCGGGCACCTCGGGGTTGCACAGGTCCCACTCGAACTCGTAGGGGGGTGAGGAGTCCTCATACACAGTGCGCCACTGATCGTTCCACTTGGCGTTGAAGCGCACCCAGCGGACGCCACTTGAGTTGTCCGACGCCCAGGCCGCCATGTGCACCGTGCGACTGGTGATGGTGGCACCGTCGGCGGGGCTGGTGTAGTCACCGTCGGGGGGTGTGGTGTCGCCGCCACTGTTGTTGCTCGTATAACTATGCCCATCAATGAGGGTTTGAGACCCGCCCGTTGTGTTCATTGGGCTGGGTTTAGGAGATTGAGGAAAGCGCGGGCTTTCCCCATTTGGGCATGTGCTCCCATTGTTGTAACAGTATGAATGATATCCACTGCCATCATTTTGCTGAAAGCGCAGGTGCAGATGAGGGCCATTAGAGTTCCCGGTACTCCCCACGGTCCCAATCTGGTCGCTATGAGAAACCTGCCCCGATGTTCTATGCACGCCACTTAGGTGAGCATATAGGGTTCGAATACTCGATGCATGGTCGATTCGGACATAGCAGCCATAGCCGGAGCTTGGACACGTAGGGGATTGAGCGCCCGAGATTGTACCATTGGCAACAGGAAGCACCGCTGCTCCATCGTCACCGCTGCGGTTCCAGTCGGTGGCGTAATAGTCATTGTTGCTGTTGCAATGGAATCCATTACCGTAAAATGATCCTACTCCCCCGACAGTCCAGGTCTCACCGCTTATGAAAGGCATGTGTAACGAGATAGGGGTGTTGGGAGCCTCATTGCCTGGGAAGGTGCCGGCTGGACATGTGCCCGCTGGCGCATTGGTGGATGTGACGTCTCTGGAGTGCGGTTTCGGGAGTGGTGCTTGAGCCCATTCGCTGGCAATTTGTAGCACTTCAGCGGGAAAGGAATAGGGACGCTCAATGTTGAGGCTTACGAGGATGTCCATCGCTAACTGAATCGCGGAAGAGTTGGCCGGAGTCAGTCCAACAACCATGATCCGTTTCTCATCGAGCAGCATCGCCAGCTCTAATACCGGCGATTGATATGGGCCATCTATGGTATACCTGACGCCATTGAAGGCTCCGACGCTAATAGGTTCAGGCTGAGTGGCTGCCAGCTTGAGGTCTTGCATCGTATCACTACTGATTTGAAAGTCTATCCACTTAGTCACCCAATCCTGAAAGTCCTGTCCGAGGGGCAGGGGGGCAATGCCTATTTGGATCTTTAGCGCGTCTGGATCCGAGTTTAGACTGGCGGTGCTCCCGACAACGTCTGGATCATAGTTGTAAAAAACGGCTGCTCCGTAAAGCGCATCTGCGGGTGTTGGCGAGATGTACCATTTTGGAGGTATGAGGAGTTGGTAGTTATAGAGAGGATCAGAATACAGAACTGCCTGCCGAGCCGGCCAATTCGCACCGACTCTACTTGGTGGCATTGGAGTTGCAGATAGTAGTGTCTGAGATCCCGCCGAGTCATCCGCTTTAGCGTCCTGTGTACGCAAGTGACTCTTCTCGCCGGTCAGTACCAGTCGCTCCGGTGCGGAGTCCAGTCGCTGGAAATATGCTTCCGAGGAGGTTGGCGGTAGTGCTGGCCCTTTTCCACTAGGCAGACGATGAGCGTAGGTGGGCAGACTTGAAGGCAAGGGAGCAGCGCTGGTGGAGGTTGATCGGGCTACGAGCATCGCGAGCGCCAGGAGCAGGATGCACGCGATGGTCGCTCCGAGTTGGGAATTTCTTCTCGTTCTCACTTTAAATACCTCCCTCGTGCGTTATGGCGGATTGCACCTCGCACAGTAGGTCATAAGCTCAACGTTACAGAATGGTGCGTCACGGTTTCTCCAGCCGCACCCAATTTGGCCGGCCCGCGCAGGATAGCAGGAGTACCGTTGGACCAGTCATCACTTTCCCCCTTGCACGTTTGAGATAGAGCTTGGGGCTACGTTTGTGAGGGTGGCGTTGAGGGGTTCGCCACTCTGGTACAAGTCGCTG
>CAZXNP010000258.1:0-3498 GCA_964642035.1 uncultured Anaerolineales bacterium
GCCGAACCTGCACCGCACCGTAGCCGCTGGGCCTGGTTGTTGAAGCATGTCTTCGAATGCCAGGCCAACTGCAGGTGGTGCAGGGCATCTGCCCGCTGTTATCACGATCACACATCCGTTTCACCCGAGGTCCGGACAGACGATCGACGTCTTCTTGCGGAGCGGGCGCTGGGGCGACGAGCTCGTCTTCTACCGCTGCGAGCACGGTTACAGCGCTTCGATACCCACGAGCTGGACCAGCTTGCAGCCCCATGACCCGTTCGTCGTGGTGGCGGCTGGACGGGCGCGATTTCGAACGGTCGACTTGCTGGAGCTTGCCGCGATGATCTCCGAGGTGCGGCCATGAGGTCACGGCGAGCTTGTAAGGAAGATTACGCCGCGAATGTAAAGGAGTTTTCGCCTTATGCGCTCTGGGACAGGCTGTGGCTTACTGCAGTGATTGGTCTGTTATTTGGAATTATTGTCCGTACTAACCTGCGTCTTCCTCTTGACATGCCTCAGATATCCGGCATAAATAGCATTACTAACCACCCAGCGGCTCACCCGGATGCCCAGCAAGCCCAAGCCAGACGACCCCAAGCTCGAGCAACTGCGCAAACGTGGTTGCCTCAACCGCGAGCCCGAGCAGGTCAGCGATCCGCTCTTCGCGCAGCTCGACTTCTTCGACGCGCGCGATCTCGTGCAGGTCAAGTACGAGATGCTCCGGCGCGTGCGCGTGGACGGAGCGACCGTCACAGACAGCGCGGCCACATTCGGCTTCTCTCGACCTTCGTTCTACCAGGCACAGTCAGTTTTCGACGATGGTGGTCTCGCAGGCCTGTTGCCGAGCAAGCCGGGACCACGACGCGCTCACAAGCTCGGTGCCGACGTCATGGAGTTCGTCGAGCAGCTGCTCGACGCAGATCCCTTGCTGCGCGCCGCGGACTTGGCCGATCACGTGCTCGAGCGTTTCGGTTGCAAGGTCCACCCGCGCAGCATCGAGCGAGCCTTGGCTCGGCGGAAAAAAAAACGCAGTCGCTCGACGCGAGATCGATGAACGGTGGTGACACCAGCGACACCGCTTGCGCATTCGTCCCAGCCTATGAGCAGCTTCGAGCCGGTGTGCTCGAAACCGCAACCGGCGGAGGGCATGTGGGGCTCTGCATCTTGCTACGGGAGGGCACCGCTGCCTGGATGGACCACATCTGCTCGTCGCTTCCGCTCGGTCGAGCACGCCCCGCAACCTCGCCTCAGTGGACGGCGAACAAGACGCCACCTCGGCTCGCCATCGACGGGATCGGCGCGGACATCGTGCACGTTCTCGTGAGCATGCTCACCGCCGGCCGAGCACAAGCGAGGACATGCTCATGAGCAGCGTCGCTCACCAGAAGATCACCTCCCGCCACCTCGCTCGCACTGCCTACCTGTACGTGCGGCAGTCGACCGTCCGACAAGTCATCGACAACGCCGAGAGCACCAGGCGCCAGTATGCGCTGCGCCAGCGCGCCATCGCGCTCGGCTGGACCACTGAGAGCATCGTCGTCATCGACTCGGATCTCGGTCAGTCGGGCGCTTCTGCCGTCGACCGTGCTGGCTTCCAGACGCTCGTCGCCGAGGTTGGGATGGGCAACGCGGGGATCGTCCTCGGACTCGAGGTCTCCCGCCTGGCGCGCAACTGCGCCGACTGGCATCGGCTGCTCGAGATCTGTGCGCTCACCGACACGCTGATCCTCGACGAGGACGGGATCTACGATCCGGCGCACTTCAACGACCGGCTGCTTCTCGGCCTGAAGGGGACGATGAGTGAAGCCGAGCTACACGTGCTGCGCGCTCGACTCCGCGGCGGGATCATCAACAAGGCTCGTCGCGGAGAGCTGTACTGCCGCTTGCCGGTGGGCTTGGTCTACGACGGCGCGGGGCGCGTCGTCTTCGATCCCGATCAACACGTTCAGGACGTCGTGCGCCTGGTGTTCCAGACGTTCTCGCGAACGGGTGCCATACACGCGACGGTCAAGCACTTCCGCAGCGAAGAGCTGCTGTTCCCGACGCGTATGCACCGCGGCCCACGCAAAGGCGAGCTCGTCTGGAGACCCCTGAGCGAGGGCCGTGTGTCGACCATGCTGCACAACCCCTGGTACGCCGGTGCCTATGCCTACGGTCGCTCGCGATGTCGCAAGCAACCCGACGGGACGGTGCGACGAGAGCCATTGCCTCCCGACGAGTGGATCGCGCTCATCCGCGATGCCCACCCGGCCTACATCAGCTGGGAAGAGTATGGGCGAAACCAGGAGCGTCTCCGCGTCGCCGTCAGAGCCTCCCCCCTTCACCGTTCGCAGAGCTCGCCCCGTGAGGGACCGGCACTTCTGCAGGGCCGCGCCACGTGCGGACTGTGCGGTGCCCGCATGCACGTCCGCTACCATTCGCGCCGTGGGCAGCGGATCCCCAACTACGTTTGCTGGAGCCGTGGTCGCGGGTTCGGAGATCCCATGTGCCAGAGCATCGTCGGCACGACGATCGACGAAGCCGTTGGCAAACTCCTCGTCGAAGCGGTCACACCCATGGCGCTCGAAATGACGCTCGCTGTTCAGCAGGAGCTTCAAAGCCGCGCCGACGAGGCCGACCGCCTGCGTCACCGTCAGGTGGAGCGCGCCGAATACGAGGCCGACCTCGCACGCCAGCGCTACATGCAGGTGGATCCGACCAACCGCCTCGTGGCCGACTCGCTCGAGGCGGACTGGAACGACAAGCTCCGCGCTCTCGAACGAGCACGTCACGACTACCAACAGCAGCGCAGCGCCGACCGGCTCAACGTCGATGACGAGGAACGCCTCCGCATCCTCGCCCTCGCGACCGACTTCCCCGCTGTCTGGCGCGATCCATACACGCCTCAGCGAGAGCGGAAACGGATGCTCGCCCTGCTGATCGAGGACGTCACGCTGCTCAAGCAACAGCAGATCACCGCCGCAGTCCGTTTTCGCGGCGGCGCCACCACCACCTTGACGCTGCCGCGACCGCTCACCGCGTTCGAGCTGCGCACGACCGATCCCGAGGCGCGCAAGCAGATCACTGCCCTCGTCGAGGAGTACACCGACGCGCAGGCCGCCCACATTCTCAACGAGCGCGGCCTGCGCACCGGCTCGGGCGTTCCGTTCGACGCGGCCGCCGTGCAGTGGGTGCGCAAGACGTCGCGGCTACCGAGCCTGAAGGACCGCCTCCTCGCAGCCGGCTGGCTGACCACCAAACAGCTCTGCAACAAGCTCGGCGTCGGCCGCAACACCATCAGCAAGTGGCGTAACCGCGGCCTGCTGAAGGCGCGCGTCTGCAACGGTCGGGGCGAGTGCCTCTACCGGCCTCCCGCGACCAACCCTCAGCAACCCAAACCACCCTCGAACACGAAAGCTCAAACCCCCGCCCAAGCCGAAGTGCGCACATCCCGTGTGCAAGGTGCAGTATGAATCACACTCCTTCGCCGAAGACCTCGACACCTGCGCCCGCTGTGGCGGACCCATGCGCTGGCTA
>CAZXNP010000259.1:0-1471 GCA_964642035.1 uncultured Anaerolineales bacterium
TATCTGAACCACTCAATGTCGATTCTATGAAAGACTCCATAGGAAATGATGTTGCAAATGCTATTCTTCTTTATTCTTCATACAAAGGTGATACTAATTACAACTATAGGGTAATTTCTTCAGGTGGCAATTGTTTGATTGGCCAATCAGATCAATGTATCGTAAATGAATCAACGATACCTCTGAAAGGAAATATGAAAAGTGTAGACATCGAGAGTCAAATCTTTAGAATAAAATATTCTGGTCCAGAAAATCCACTTGAACGATTTACAATTACATCAATTGACCCTATTGTTGGAGAGTGGAATATTACTTTGGAATCTTCAGAAGGTACTTTGATTTCAAAAAATATTACTAATAGCGTTCAAGTAAAAACAAAATATAAAGCTCATGAAGACAAAATTGTAACAACAACTTCTGATTAGATTTAAGGAAATGCTACTGCTTTTGAAAGATACAAATCGATTTCTGAAATTTTAATTCGTTCTTGTTCCATTGAATCCCTTTTTCTTACGGTTACTGTCTCATCATCCAAAGTCTGATGATCAATGGTAATTGCTAAAGGTGCTCCAATTTCATCTAATCTTCTATATCTTCTACCAATTGCACCTGAATGATCCAAAAATGCATCATATTGAGTTTTTAAATCTGCAAAAACTTCATCTGTTTTTTCCTTTAAACCATCTTTTTTTACCAATGACAAAATTCCAACATGAATAGGAGATAAATATGGTTTTAGTGAAAGCACAACTCTTTCATTATCTTTGTCATCTCTTAGACAATGTTCAAGAATGGAATAAAGACTTCTATCAATCCCCATTGAAATTTCAAAAACATGTGGTAGAACCTTTTTGTCATCATCCATAACTTCAAATTTTTCCTTGCTTTTGTTAGAATGACTTGTTAAATCATAATCAGATCTATAATTACAAGCAACAAGTTCAAGCCATCCAGTACTTGTTTCTACTTCAAAATCAAATGCAACTTCTGCATAGAATGCTTTTTCCTTATCTCCAAGCTTTCTAAATCGACTTTTAGATATATCAATTCCAGTTTTTTTATAAAAATCAGTTAATATTGCCAAATAGTATGCAACAAACTTGTTTGGTATTGTACCAGATTCTACTGCCTCCTTACATGTCATCTTTTGAAGTTTATCATCAATTTGGATTTGAATTTCAGTTTGTTGAACATCTAAGAATTTTTCTAATTCATTTAGTTTTTCTGGATTACAAAACACTTCAATTTCTGCTTGATAAAATTCTCTTAATCTTAAAAGACTCTGTCTAGGTGCAATCTCATTTCGAAAACTTTTTCCTATCTGAGCAATTCCAAGAGGCAGCTTTCCCCTCATAGTTTTAAACAGTCTAGGAAAATCCACAAAAATAGATTGGCATGTCTCTGGTCTAAGATAAGCTGCTACACCTTCTGGACCTATTCCAACTTTAAACATCATGTTAAATTTTCGGGT
>CAZXNP010000259.1:1571-3494 GCA_964642035.1 uncultured Anaerolineales bacterium
TCTGACTAGTTCCCGTCTCCAAAGTTCAATGAATTTATTTTTTAAACTTACACCTGCTGGACCATATTCCCAAAAACCAGCTTGAGCATCAGAATATACTTCACAACTAGGGAAATAAAATCCACGCTCTAGCGCTAATTTCATTAAATCTTCATAATTCATATTTACACACATCTAATGACAAAACAATAATCTTACTATGCCAGTTGTTTTGCTTTTTTGATATTGCCAAAATCATCTCGCCTGTCATCTATAGGAGTTTCTAAAATCAATGGAATTTTTTTCTTATTCATGAATTTTACAATCTTACCTAATCCTTTTTCTCCAATTTGACCTAGTCCAATATGATAATGTCTATCTAAATTGCAACCCAATTCTCCCTTAGAGTCGTTAAGATGAACAATCTTTAGATGTTCAAAACCAACAGCATCATCAAATTTCTTGAGAGTTTTAGAAACTTCACTATCACTTCTTAGATCATATCCTGCTGCAAAGGCATGACATGTATCAAAGCATACACCAAACCTTTTTTTTGGTTTTAACTGAGAAAAAATTAAAGATAATTGTTCAAAATCAGAACCAACAGAATTTTTTTGTCCAGCTGTATTCTCAAGCAAAATTGTTACATCGTTTTTTACTTCGCCTGCTTTTGTAAATGCTTTAACTAGTCGATTAATACCTTTTTCTTCTCCTGTACCTAAATGACTACCAAGATGAGCAACAAGATATGGAATACCAAGCATACCACATCTTTGAACCTCTTTGACAAGCGTATTTACAGATTTTTCATATGAATCCTTATCTGGTGAAGCAAGATTTGGCAAGTAAGGCATATGAGCAGTGGTTGCAAATCTATCTATCTTGCTTTCAGTAAGTTTTTCTTTAAAGCTTTTAAGAACATCTTCTGAAAGATCTTTTGCATTCCAGCTTCTAGGACTTCGTGTAAAAATTTGGAAAGCAGAACAAGATCTTTCAACCGCATTATCAATAGCATTGTCAATTGAACCTGAAATTGATACATGACAACCTATTTTCATATGAAACGACTCGATCAGGCATAATTTAAATCAGTATCGATTTGTAACATCAATTTTTTTGAAATCACTTAATCGAATCAATTTTTAAGGTAATTTTGTAATATAATAACACATGTTAATTGTAGGTACAGAAGAAAAGGCTAAGTATCCTTTTCTAGCTGAAGCAGGTCAATACCTTAAAGATCAAGGATTTACGCTTGAACAATTTGGAGCAGATGCTGATCTTTATCCAATTGTTGATAAAGCATTCAAAAGAATTGAAACAGCTTCCGAGCATAAATATGGCACAAAAAAAACTAATCTTGAAGATCTTAATTTAGAAGTGTTTTCATTTCTCCTTGCTGTAATTTTATTGAAATCGAGTGGAATGTACACTCTGATTAGGAGATTTTCTCTTTATGAAGCAATGAGGGCGGAGGAATTTCTTGAACTTGACTTAAAAAATATCTCTACTAATACTGGAGATGAATTACCAATTAAAATAATTAAAGAACTCTTCTCAGTAACAGTACAAAAAAAAGATGATCATTTTATAATTCCTGTTTCAGATTATCTTAAACATTCTGTGTTTTTCCATGAGAAAGAATGGAAACTTATCAACAGAAGAGTTGAGGATGGCATGGTTTTTTTAACTTCTCATCAAGCAGTCAGACTAATTCGAATGGAACTTTATAATCATATTAGCTCAAAAATCAAATCAAACAATCCTCCACCCATCACGGGATACCTAAAAAAACAAGTTGACAAACTTATTATCTTAGCAAAAAAATTTTTTGTTCCTACTATTGAATCAACAGAATACCCACCATGCATAAAACATGCAATAGATGTGCTTGATAAAGGTGAAAATTTGTCTCATTCAGGTAGATTTCTTCTTGCCACGTAT
>CAZXNP010000260.1:0-3493 GCA_964642035.1 uncultured Anaerolineales bacterium
TCGTCGGTCGCGTGTGCACGCAGCTGACGCGCGCCGCGTTGGAGCCGTCCTCGCGTGCCGGTATACCCCCGCCCCACGTGCCGTAGCCGTGGAACACCCGATGCATCACCGCCGTGCCCTTCGTGGCGGTGAGGAGCCGGTTGCGCAGGCCGATGAGCCCCCGGGTGGGAGCCCGGTAGCGGATCGACACGATGTTGTCGGCGGCCCCCCGGTCCATCTCGAGCATGAGGCCCCGCCGGGCGCCCATCAGCTCCACCGCGGCCCCGACGTACTCCTCGGCCACGTCGATGTAGGCGTCCTCGAAGGGCTCCATCGCCTGACCATCCTCCTCCCGCACGATGACCTCGGGGCGTCCCACGGCAAATTCGTGGCCCTCGCGGCGCATCGTCTCCACGAGGATCGCCAGGTGCAGTTCGCCGCGGCCGCTGACCAAGAACACATCGGGGGTATCGGTGTCCTCGACCCGCATGGCCACGTTGCGCTCCACCTCCCGGCGGAGGCGCTCCCGGAGCACCCGGCTTGAGGCGTACTGGCCCTCCCGGCCGGAGAAGGGGCTTGTATTGACCATGAACGCCATTCGCACCGTGGGGGCCTCGACGGCAATGGGCGGCAGGGGCCGCGGCTCCTCGGCGCTGGTGATGGTCTCGCCGATGGTGACCTCGCCGAGGCCGGCCACGGCGGCAACGTCGCCGGCGCCCGCCTCCTCCACGGCGGTGCGCTTCAGGTTCTCGAACACGTAGACATCGCCGCTCCGGACGGGCCGCGGCACACTGCCCGGCGTGGCCACGGCCAGCTCCTGGCCCGACCGTAGCCGCCCGGCGGCCAGACGGCCGATGGCAAGACGACCAACGTAGTCATCGTAGTCCAAGGTCGTCACCAACATCTGCAAGGGCGCCTCGGGGGCCGCCACGGGCGGCGGCAAGGTCAGAATGGCATCGAAGAGGGGGCCCAGGTCGGGGGCCAAATCGGCGGCCGACGTGCCGGCCCGGCCGGCCAGGGCGTCGGTGTACACGATCCGGAAGTCCGCCTGGGCATCCGAGGCCCCAAGGTCGACGAACAAGTCGAAGGTTCTGTCCACCACCCATTGGGGCCGGGCATTCGGCCGGTCCATCTTGTTGACCACCACCACCGCGCGGAGCCCCCGGGCCAGGGCCTTGCGCAGCACGAAGCGGGTCTGGGGCATGGGGCCCTCGACGGCGTCCACCAGCAGCAGCACCCCATCCACCATGTGGAGGACCCGCTCCACCTCGCCTCCAAAGTCGGCGTGGCCCGGGGTATCGACGATATTGATCTTCACCCCGGCCCAACGGATGGCCGTGTTCTTGGCCAAGATGGTGATGCCCCGCTCCCGCTCCAGCTCGTTGGTGTCCAGGATGCGCTCGCCGACTACCTGGCGAGCGTGGAACACCCGGGCCTGCTTCAGGAGGCCATCCACCAGGGTGGTCTTGCCGTGATCCACGTGGGCGATGAGGGCTATGTTTCGCAGGTCCTGCTGGGGGCGGCCAGCCCAGGCGCTGCCACCAGACACCGCGCCAGCGGCGATGGCCGCCCGGGGGACCGGGGACCCTCCGCCCCCGGAGGCGCCGCCGCCGACCGACACTATGCCGGCCGCCATGGGTCGGCTATCCCCACGACGGCCAGGCCCTTGGCAGCGCCGGCGCCAGCCAGGAAACCGCCCACGTGGGCCCAGTAGGCCACGCCGCCGGCCGATCCAGCCGCCAGGAGCTGGCCACCGCCACTCAACAGCTGGAGGATGAACCACAACCCGATCACAACCACGGCCCGCATGCGAGTGATCCAGCCACGGCCAATCATCACGTTCACCCGGGCCGAGGGGTACAGCACGAGATACGCCCCCAGGACCCCGGCGATGGCCCCGGAAGCCCCCAGGTTCCAGACGGCGGATGTGGGAAACAGGGCCACCTGCAGCAGTGTAGCCGCCACTCCGGACGCCAGATAGAAGAGAAGATAGCGGCCGTGGCCCAGGGCGTGCTCAACGTTGTCGCCGAAGATCCACAAGTAAAGCATGTTACCGCCCAAATGGATTACTCCACCGTGTAAGAACATGGCCGTGAAGATACTCGACAGATTCTGGCCGGCAGCTAGGCGCACTGGCACCACGGCGAAGCGGTCGTAAAACGCCGCCACCGCCCCTGGCAGAGCCCCGGACGGGCTGGCCGCAAGAGTTGGCTGAAGGAGGAAATAGACCATGACATTGACGACGATCAAGGCGATGTTGACGAAGGGGAACGCCATCGGTCGGTCTTTCACGTCGCTTAGGGGAATGAACGCCACAGCTAACCCTCGGGCAAAAACGTTAGGCGGACACTCCATTGTATGCAGGGCCGCAGTAGCCGGCGACCCAGAGTGCACGGGGGAGGCCGCCCGGAGCCGACCGACGAGGTTGCGCCCGTCGCCCCACCTCCTGCTGATTGACACGCCGTCGGCCACCGCCCACCATGGTGCGCCATGAGCCAACTCAACGGTCCGCCGACGTCAGTGGTCGAGGCAGCGCTAGGGCGGCAACAGCCCGACCTGCACCGAACGGTTCTCGAGGGCCGTTTCCTGGAAGGCCCCCGGGAACGGCGTAGCGAGGCCAAGCTCATCTTCCAGATCGCGGCCGAGTTCCTGCGGGGCTTCAGGGCCCTGCACTTCCTTGGTCCGGCGGTGACGGTCTTCGGCTCGGCCCGATTCGAGCCCGACCACCAGTACTACAAGCTGGCCGAGGAGACGGGGGCCGCCCTGGCGAAGGCCGGATTCGCCGTCATGACTGGCGGCGGTCCGGGGATCATGGAGGCGGCCAACAAGGGCGCCTTCGAGGCCGGGGGCTTGAGCGTGGGCTGCAACATCGTGCTGCCCCACGAGCAGGCGGCGAACCCGTACGTGCACAGGGATGTCACCTTCGAGTTCTTCTTCGTCCGCAAGGTGATGCTCGTCAAGTACTCCTACGGCTTCGTGGTGATGCCCGGCGGCTTCGGCACCATGGACGAGGTCTTCGAGGCGGCCACCCTGATTCAGACAGGCAAGATTGCCGACTTTCCTCTGGTTCTCATGGGCGCCGACTACTGGGGCGACATGCTCGAGTTCCTGCGCCACGACATGGTCGGGGCCGGCACCATCAATGCCCGGGACGTGGAACGATTGCTCGTGACCGACGATCCCGAAGCGGCCGCGAGCTTCATCCTCTCTGAGGGCACTCGTCGCTTTGGGCTGAAGTGGAAGCCCCTCAAGCCCTGGTGGTTCCTGGGGGAACAACCGTGCCCTCCGACGGAGCCGTGCCCGCCTGTCCAGGAGAATGCCCCGGCAGGATAACGGACAGCTCGGAGGCAATGCCAACGGCGGCTGCGGTTACCCGGCAGCGGTAGGCCCGAACCGTGACGCCGGCCGCCGCCGCCTGGGGCAGGGCGTCGGCGAAGGCGGGATCCGACTCGACGAAGGGGGGGAAGGCCCGAGGGGGGGCCCGCTGGGCGGCGGCACCGACGGCAGGCCGCGC
>CAZXNP010000261.1:0-3489 GCA_964642035.1 uncultured Anaerolineales bacterium
CTGATCTCACTCACCTGGCTCTTGGAGAAGGACAGGCCGCACAGATCCTGGGTGACCTTGCGGACCCGGCGGGTGCTCACGCCCTGGATCACCATCTGCTGCAGGCAGTTTATCAGGGCCTGCTCACTGCGTTGATAGCGCTCGAACAGCTCCGTGTTGAACGATCCCTCGCGGACCTGGGGTACGGACAACTGAAGCCTCCCCACTCGCGTGTTGAGCTGCCGGCCCTTGTATCCGTTACGGTGTCCTGTACGCTCAGGCGTGCGCTCGTAAGGCTCTGCACCCAGGTGAACGGCCACCTCCTGCTCCAGGTATTCCTGCAGAAAAGACTGCACTAACTGTTTCAAAAAGCTTGGATTATCTACCAGCTTGTCATTAACCTGTTTCTCGGCCATCGGTTCTCTCCTTCTCTTGAAATGATTTGTACACCTCAAGATACTTTGGTGAAACCGTGGCCGTTCTTCTTTCTAGGCTAACTCCATTTTACAGAAAATTAGGGACGCAACTGTCACGCAACTATACTTTGTCATATCAACTGCGCACACGTTATAAATGATTCATTCATGCTACCCTATATAGCCGGTAAACATTATGGAGAAAAAAGGCTAATTTAGTAAGAGAGACATTTGGCTAGTTTGTAAGCATGAAAGGAGTTTTGCATGAGTCAAAAGTCAGAAGCAGAAAAACGTGTTAAAGATACACGCAGAAATACCCGCAAGAAATACTCAGGCTCATTTCATAAGTGGACACTTTTGGGTGACTCGTCCCCGTAAGTCTCTGAGTATCAGTGCAGGGCAAGGTACTGAAAATCCTCTGCTCTTTTACGAGTTCGATAATACGTGTCGTAATATTCCAATATATGCGACACGTCATCTGAACATGTCGCCGGCAACGACACGCTGATAATACATGTCGCTATTTTCCTCTTATAGCGACATGTTGTTAGGAAAACAATGAGATCTTTCTTACTTTGAGTTGAATCGAAAGAAGCAGAGGAGCAACCATGTCCCAAGGATTCAATCCGGAGAAGCCTTACAACGACCTACCACCACTTCCACCTTCGAAGGACGTGGAGACAAAACTGATATTGAGGAAAGCGGCTTCTTGCGCTCGTGCGATCGGAGAGCTGAAAGGTATTGCTCGTACGATCCCAAATCAGGCAATCCTAATTGATTCCCTTATTCTCCAGGAAGCCCAGTCCAGTACAGAAATTGAGAATATCGTAACAACGACTGACGCAGTCTATAAAGCTTTCAGCTCAGGAACGGCTCAGACTGACCCTGCAATCAAGGAAGTCCTGCGATATCGCGAAGCCTTGTGGCATGCCTACAATCGATTGAAGGACAAACCGATTCTAAGCACAAACTTGTTTGTTGATTGTGTGCAGATTCTAAAAGAGAATCAAGCTGGAATCCGAAAGACACCAGGCACTCGAGTTATAAATGAGAGTACCAGGCAAATCATCTACACTCCTCCAGAAGGCGAGAGTGTTATCCGGAATAAGCTTGCACAGCTAGAGAAGTATATCCATTCTGATGATGGCATGGATCCGATCATCAAACTGGCTCTAATTCACTATCAATTTGAAGCAATTCACCCATTTTCGGATGGAAATGGACGAACAGGCAGAATCATCAACTTGCTTTACCTGGTTCTCAATGGTCTTCTTGAATATCCTGTTCTATACCTCAGCAAGTACATTATTGAGCACAAAAATGATTATTACCAGCTTCTTCGTGAGGTGACAATGGAGCAAGCTTGGGAACCTTGGGTAGAATATATATTGACGGCGGTAGAAGAGACTGCCCTGTTCACCCTTGATCGGATCATCTCCATCAAATCATTATTGGATAAGACCATCGAAAGAGCTAGAGCAGAACTTCCGACAACGACATACTCAAAAGAACTTGTTGAGCTACTTTTTGAACGTCCATATACAAAAGTCCAGCATGTCGTTGAGAAAGGGATTGTTAAGCGCCAGGCAGCTTCCCGCTACCTAAATGCACTCGAAGAGATCAATATTCTCAGAAGTCAGAAGGTTGGAAAAGAAGTCCTCTTCCTCAACGTTGAGCTTTACGCTTTGCTAACGGAAGACTAGCATATATCGATAATGCACGTTTGCCGATTCATTACCAGAGGAGTCACCATGGCAAATCTAATTTCTATAACCAGTGAAGAACTATATGAGGCGATTTGGTCTAAGCCAGCAATAACTGTCGCCAAGGACTATGGAATCTCAGATGTCGCTGTAGCCAAGATTAGCAGGAAGCTGTATATTCCGAAACCTTCACTAGGATACGGGGCCAAGAAACAGTATGGTAAACGGGTTAGGCAAAAGCCCCTGCCACCATTAAAACCTGATACCCCAGATAGTTATACGATACATCCGACTGACTCAGATGAGCTCCCGAAAGAGATACAAGACATCATCGACCGGCAGCGAGACTTTGAAAACGATGAAGCAAACCTGATCACTGTCAAAGAATCGCTCCGGGGATCTCACTCTTTGGTCAGCCGACATCATCGAATTTGACTAATGCCTATAAGGATATGTACAGGCGATTAGGGCTTCGCAATAAAGGTTTAGATATCTTGGTAACCAAGGACAGCACCCGTCGTTCACTACTGATCATGGACGCACTGGTAAAAGCCCTTGAACACCGTGGATACCCAGTAAGCATTAAAGAGGGCTCTACAACAGCCCTAATCCAAGATTGCAAAATATCATTTGGAATCACGGAAGCCGTCAAGCGGATTGAACTCACCAAGGGCATTGAAGTAATGTACTCTTGGGAGCGGGAGTGGGAATACTTGCCAACAGGAAAACTAAGTCTTGAGATCAAGGAGCGTTTTCATGGTCAAAAAGCAATCAGAGATGGGAAGACCCAGCAACTGGGAAATTGTCTCAATCGGTTCATTCTCCTTCTGGTGAGGGCTGCTGAGATCATGAAGATCGAGAAAGTGGAACGCGAAGCGAGATGGCGTGAATACGAAAAGGAACGTGAGATCGAGCAGCTAGCAAGCTGGAAACGTGATTTGGAGAAAGTGCGAACTGAACAACTCTCCATATCTTCAGCTGAATGGTAAAAATGCTAATGATGCGAGCTTACATTTCAGCTGTTAAAGCCAGTTCAGACGCCCAAGCGAATCAACCAGAAATAAAAGCGTGGATAGAGTGGGCTACCGAGAAACTTTCCTCATTGGAATCTCAGTTACTAAAGCCAGAGTTGGTCGAATTAGATTCTATAAAAACGCACTCATACTGGTAGTTTTCTGCACACATCGTGCACACGTCAAAACTGCTATCTCTGTAACTTACTAGCTATCTACTCACTACGGAGATTGACAACGGGACTGAAAATACCCGTGGCGCCAGTTCACCACGAAGAGAACTGCTTGCAGCAGGTCTCGGAGTAGAGCCGAGGGCGAAGCCCGCAGGCAATTCCGCCTGCCTTGGCGTAGCTCGAAGAGCGTAGACAGGTCCCTGGC
>CAZXNP010000262.1:0-3483 GCA_964642035.1 uncultured Anaerolineales bacterium
AGGTGGACGTCGCCGTGACGGGCGGGGTGGAGGTGGACGTCGCCGTGGCGACGTCGGCCGTCGGCGTGGGCGTCCCGCCGTCGGGCGTCGCCGTGTTCGTCGGCACCCTCGCTGTGGCCGTGGTAGCGGTTCTCGTGGCCGTGGCCGTCGCGAGCCGGGGGTCGAAGGCGGGCTCAACGACGTCGTAGTTGGCATGGTCGACGACGGCCGTGGCTGGGTCTTGGCCCGGAGTCCAAGGGCCGTGGGCGAAGGGAATCGACACCAGTTCCTCGTTCAGCCGCTCCATCACGATCTGCCACTTCGTCATGTCGGCCGGCAGCGCCTCGCCGGCGGGCTCGCCGATGAGGCGGTTGACGTCGGCGTCAGACAGGTGGAGCACCGCCGTCTGGGTCTCTTCAGCGTAGAAGATGAAGCCGCCAGCGTTGTCCACCGGATACGCGCCGTACTCCCTGAGTGCGGCCAGCACCATCCGGGTGACCGGAGTCAGGGCATCCTCATTGACCTCCCGACCGTCTTCATCCACTAGCCGGTCCTTGAGCCGGATCCGCTGGCCAGCGGCCAAAGCGTCGGGATTGGTGTCGTAGAAGTCGGTCTCTGTTGTGGACGCAGGATAGAAGTAGTCGGATCGGGTCGGTTCTTCGTGATCCGGGCCCGTGTTGCGGAGGCCTGGGAAGGCCATGGCAAGGGCGTGGTCGATGGCGCCGCTCTCGATGTCCTCTGGCAGGATCAAGCCCGCCAAGAGCGGCGTCCCGACCGCCCGAGCGCTTGAGAGAGTGTCCTGGTTGGCCCCTGCGCCGCGCACATCGAAGAATTCAACCGCCCCAGCCTCGAGAATGCTCGAGCCGGTGCGGCCAGCGCCTCGGCTGCGACATGCTCCGCGCCTCTTTGTCGTGGCCTGCCAGAAATCGTACGTCATGCCCGTTTCGGGGGAGTACAGCACCATGCTGCCGTCGGACTGCCTGCCCGGAGGGCTGGCCGGCCGCACCAGCCCGACGGAAACTGGCACCGGCACGGGGCCGCCGAGCTTGTCGACGCCAAACTTGGGGCTGGGCCACTCCAATTGCCCCTCGTAGTCGCAGACCAGCACCTCCTGCGTCCCCGAGCCAGCGCGGAAGATCGGCATGGTGTACTCGTCGTGGTTCACCCACGTGACCGGCAACCAGTCGGCCGCGACGGGGGGGTAGTGGGTGGTGGTATCCCCCATCAGGACCCGGTAGGTGACGAGGACTTGCCTGTCGCTCAGAGGCAGCACCGCCGCCTGGGACGCGGGCTGATTCCAGGCGCTGTCCAGGGCAAAGAGGGGCAACTCGAAGCTGAAGTCCCGGGGCAAGGCCGGAGCCTTGGCCTGGCTCGGCACCGAGTCCCTGGCGCTGTCGTGTGCGCCACCATGGGTGCCGCCCTCGCCGCCGCCGAAGGCTGTGACCCACAGGCTGACAAGTGCTCCCGCGCCCAGTGCCACGAGCTGAGTGTGTCGACTCATCGTCGGGCCTCCAGTATGGAAATGCCAATCCGCTCGCCGGGGGCGCGCCGACACTCATGGGGCCAGAGCCCCACGGTGCGCATCGGGTGCCGGTGGCGGCCGCGGCGCCCCGGCTGAATAGGAGCTTACGTCAGGGGCGGGCCTATTGGCCGCCGACGCTGAGGGGCCACGGCTCCGGGATAGCCAGCATCATGAGCAACGCGCCCAGGAGCGCCATGTTCTTCATGAAGTTGACCATCTCCATCATCTTCGCCTGGGGCTCCTCCTCCTTCCAAAAGGCGTGCATGAGGAGCGTGGTCGGCACGAGGAACACCACCAGGGCGGCGATGCCCCACTGGGGCCGGTAGCCCAGGAGCACCGACAGGCCGCCGACCAATAGAAGAAGGCCTGAGACAACGACGCCCGCCTTGGCGGACGGCAAGCCCTTCGAGGATGCATAGGTGCTCATCATCTCCATCTTCGTGAGGTGATTGACCCCATTGAAGATGAAGTAGACGCCAAAAATGATCTGGCCGAGCATGGCGAGGCTGTCCATAGCGAAGCTCCCGTAGGTGGCGAATGCTGGGCGCGGCACGATATGCCGCAGCCGTCGGGCCGTCAACCGACCCGGCGCCCCCCCACGGTGTGGACCGGAGGAGTCCGCGTACGTGGACTCACGGCGAGCGGACACCGGGGGAGGGCCGAGAAGCTCGGCCTCGTGCCGCTCCAGGTCGAGGGAGTCTTGCTTGGCCTGGATCACCTTGGTCAGGTAGCGGTGGGCGTGGGTGACGTCCAGCTCACCGCGCTCGAGCCGGAGGGCGACGAGGCCGCCGCGTTGAAGACAACATCGGCCCGCGCAACACGGGCTGAGAGACGCTGCGGGCGGGGCAAGCCGATCTGCCGGGTACCCGCCACAACCGTTATGGGCTACAGTCGGGACCGACGCAAACATTGCCACGGCGTTGAGGCGAGAGGGTTTTTCCACGGCCCAAGGCGGTGAGAACGATGTCGAAACGCGGACTGGCGGGAGCCCGGCCGAGAAGCCCCTTAGGCATTCGGGCCGCCCAGCGAGGCCCTCGGAGCACAAAGGGGCTCTCGTCCATACTCCTGGCCCTGGCCATCATGGCCCTGGCCGCTGGCGCACTGGCCAGGCAGGGCGCCAGCCGTGGCGGCCCGGATCAGGTGCCTTCCCCCGGCCGAGTGTATGTGGCGGGGGATCAGGGGGTGGCCGTGGTGGACGCCGCGGACCCGGGCAACTTGCGCTTCTTGAGCCAAGGCGCCGCCGCCGGCCCCGTCCTTGACGTGGCCTCCCACGATTCGGCGCCGGAGGCGGCCTACGTTGCCTTGGGGGATTCATGGGCGACCTTGGACCTCCACGACCCTCGGGCGCCGGTGATGGGGCAGCGCCAACAGACTGCCGGTAGCGCGTCGAAGCTGGCTGTGGCCGATGGCTGGCTGTACGTGGTCGTGGACGATGCGGCCTCGGCGACGGCGTCAATACTGATCCTCGATGCGACCAAGCCCTTGGAGCCGACGGTCATGGGCGAGTTAGCTGTGGGTGCCCCGGTCACCGGCCTCGATGGTGAGGGGGGATTCCTGTACGTGGCCACGGGAAGCCTCCTCCTCGCCTACGACCTGGGCGACCCTGAGGCCCCCAAACTGACGGGCCGCGTACCCCGGAAGGCCGTGGACGTGGCCGTCGACGGCAACATTGCCTACGTGGTCGAGGAGGCGGCCCTGGCGGTGGTGGGCCTCACGAATCCGGGGCTGCCGCAAGTGCTGGGGGCAACGGATCTGCCCGTGGGCGGATCCGCGACTGTGGCCGGCCTTGGCACGGAGCAATGCGCCTCGGCCTGCGGGTGGGCCGTGGTCGGGGCCATGGCGGGTCCTACCGGCCGCGGTGGGGGCCTGACGGTGGTTGACGCCACCACGCCGTCGCGGCCCGCCGTGGCCCGCCGACTCTCCGCCGGCACCCGCATCGCCGGTCTGGGCTCCGACGCGCGCCCGCGCCACGCGGCGACAGG
>CAZXNP010000263.1:0-3473 GCA_964642035.1 uncultured Anaerolineales bacterium
GGCGCCAAGCGCGCCCCCCGCGCCGGCCGGTGCCGGGTTGGCTGCGCTCCCCGTCCTGCCCCGGCCACCGCCGTCATGGCCCGGCGCCCACCGCCGCGGCCTTCTCTCCCCGGGCCAACGCCACGGCCCTCCCCCCTGGAGCATCCGTCGCGACGCCGTCCGTCAGGATCACCGCCCTTGTCACGCGGCGCACCATGTCCAGGTCGTGGGTGACCATGAGGATCGTCTTGCCCGCATCCACCAGCTCTTCGAAGAGGTCGAACACGTCCTGGGAGGTCTGGGTGTCTAGATTGCCCGTCGGCTCATCGGCAAGCAGGAGCGGCGGGTCGTTGGCCAGGGCCCGGGCGATGGCGGCCCGTTGCTGTTGGCCGCCAGACACCGCTGACGGCAGCTTGTGGGCATGGTCGGCCATGCCCACCCGGTCTAGAAGCCCCAGGGCAAGGTCGAAGCGGTGACGGGGCTTGTACACGCCGCAGAGGTCCATGGGCAGCATGACGTTTTCGACCACCGTGAGGGTAGGCAGCAGCTGGAAGAATTGGAACACGATTCCCAGGTGGCGCCCCCGCCACACGGCCAGCTCGCTCTCGCCGAGGCTGTGCACGGCGGTGCCGTCGACGAAGACTTCGCCCTGGGTGGGCCGGTCGATGCCTGCGACCATGTTAAGCAAAGTCGACTTGCCGCTGCCCGACTTGCCGACTATCGCCACGAACTCCCCACGGTTCACCGTGAGGTCGATGCCCCGCAGCGCCAGGAATGCACCCGCCGGGCTCTCGTAGGTCTTCACGACCTGGCGCAGGGCAATTAGGGGAACGTCCTCAGCCCCCGACGCGCCAGGGCTCCGGTCAGGCATCACTTGCCCTGAGAACATATGTGCTAGTATTGGGCCCCACACCAACAAAGGAGTGATTCATGGTCGAGTCCCCACGAGGCAAGGCGCGCGAGGAGTTGCACATGGTATTCGCGCCGCCGGCGGATCGGTTGATCCAGGAGGATACCGAGGGCCTCGGCGACCGCATAGCTGAGCTCGAGGCGCAGATCGAGGCCGCCACCATTCGCCTGCTGGCCATGATCCGGGAGTTCGATGAGCGGCGCCGCTAGGGTGGGGGGCGGTGGTTCGAAGAGCCCTCGCCCGGCGCTGCATCGCCGGCCGCTTGGTCGGCGGGGGCGTCCGCGGGTACCGTTGGCCAACCGTGATTCAACCTTGGTTGCGCTTCTTCGTGCTGGCGGCGCTCGTGGTCGGCGCGTGCAGGGCGGGCGGGGTCAGTGGTCCTGAGGGCGGACGCGACGAGGTTGCCCCGGCCTCGGGGGGAGCCGATTCCGGCAACGCAGTCGCCGGTGACGACACCCCAGCCTCGAGCCCCAGTCCCGGTGACCCAGACCGGAGCGGGGCAGCCGTCGGCACCGCGGCCCCCGAGGCCAGCGCGGCGCCGGGAGGAAGGGACGCCAAGGCCCCGGCCCCAAGGTGGCAAGGAATGGATGATCCCAATGTCGCCGCCATCATCGCGGCCGCCGTGGCCTTGGTGGCTTCCGAGAGCGGGGTGGACGACGCTGATGTGGCCGTGGTGAACGTGACGGCCGTGACGTGGCGGGACGGATCCCTTGGGTGCCCCGAGCCCGGACGCTATTACATTCAACAGCTCATCGATGGCTTTCGCGTTCTGCTGTCCGCTGCCGGCAAGCAGTACGATGTTCACACCGACCGTCGCCCCGGCGGGAGCATGGTCATCTGCAGCGGCGGCGGAAGCACCATCGAGTGACATCTCGCCCCGTGGCCACCTATTCCATCGTGGCCGTGGATCCAGACAGCGGCGCCCTCGGGGTGGCGGTACAGTCCCACTACTAAGGGGTTCTCGGCCGGGCTCTTAGCTCTGCCAATCGCCGCCGAAGCGGCGGCTCCTAGTCGGCTGCCCGACGCGCACCCGGGCGTCCACAACGGCGCAGCCCTGGCCGGGCGGTAGGGCGAAGAGGGGGTTCAAGTCGAGTTCCTGAACTTGGGGCACTGCCTCCAGGAGGCGCGATACCCTCTGGATCACTTCCTCGATGGCCGCCACATCGGCGGGCGGGTGGCCCCGGTAACCCTCCAACAGCCGGTACCCGCGGATTTCCCGGACCATCCGATCGGCGTCTAGGTCGGTGACCGGCGCGACCCGGAAGCTCACGTCGTGCAGGATCTCCACGTGGATGCCCCCAAGGCCGAAGGAAACGAGGGCCCCAAAGGTGCGGTCCGTGGTCGCGCCCACCATCACTTCCACGCCCCCCTGGACCATGGGCTGAATCAGGACACCGTCCATGTCCGCCTCGCGGCCCAGCTCCGCCAAGCGGCCGCGGATGCCATGAAAGGCGTCCCTCACCGCGGCTCTGTGCGCCAGGCCAAGGCGCACCACGTCCACCTCGGTCTTGTGGACGATCGAGTGGGATGCCAGCTTGACGGCGACGGGGAAACCGACCTCCAGGGCCATGGCCACGGCCTCGTCGGGGTTGCGGGCCACGCCCCCGGGCAGGCTCGGTAGGCCCACTGCCGTCAGGAGCCCTCGGGTCTCGCCAGCCGTGAGCCATCCTGGGCCCCGGGCCTCGAGGGCCGCCGAGCACCCGGCCCTGGCGGCGGCCACGTCGAATTTGGGGAAGGTCAGAATCTCGCCTCGGGGCTCCATGCGAAGGGCGGCGTAGTCGGAGACCTTGGCCAGGGCCCGGGCCGCCTCTTCGGGAAACGGGAACATCGGCACTCGCTCCCCGGCCAGGTTCGCCACCTCCGACTGCCCCCCCTCGGTCATCATGCACACGTACACCGGCTTCCCGCCGCCCCCAGCCCCGCGGCCGGCCTTCAGGCCGGCGGAGATGGCGTCGAGGTACTTGGTGGTTTGGGCGGCTTCAATGGGGGTGTAGATCACGATGAGGGCGTCGATCTCCTCGGCGCCGAGGACCGTGGCCACTGTGCGGCCGTATGCCTCGGGCCCCGCGGAGGCAATCATGTCCACTGGGTTGCCCACGCTGGCCGACGCTGGCAAGAGGGATGCCACGGACGCCCGCGTCTGGGGTGCCAGCTCGGGCACAACGAGGCCACCGGCCTCCGCGGCGTCGGCGCACAGGATGCCCGGGCCCCCGGCGTTGGTAACGATGGCCAGGCGCCGCCCCTCTGGCAAGGCTTGGCAGTCGAGGCCTAACGCCACGTCGAACATCTCGTCCAGGGTGCGGGTCCTCACCACTCCCGTTTGACGGAAAAGCGCATCGACGGCCGCGTCGCTGCCGGCGAGGGCCGCCGTGTGGGATCCGGCCGCCCGGCGGCCGGCCACCGTGCGGGCGCCCTTGACCGCGATTATGGGTTTCGCGCGCGTCACCCGCCGTCGAGAGCATAGCATATTGTCTGAGAAATCGTTGCGGGTACGACTCGACCGCCGGCCGATCGCCCCATTTGTTGCGTACATAATACTCGTGGGCAATGATATCGGCGGGAAGATCGTCCGGCGAACCGAGTT
>CAZXNP010000264.1:0-1659 GCA_964642035.1 uncultured Anaerolineales bacterium
TCCGCACCCAATACTGTGCTTCTTAGTGCCCTTCGACCCTGCGATATCCCTCCGCGGAATTCCTCCTCCAGCCCTCCCCGCGGGATTCATTCGTCCACACCCCCGCCACTGTGAATATCAAACTTTTAGTTGTTTGGTTGGTGGTTTTGAGAACTTTACACATATCTTCCACGCTGGGATAGAATTTGCTGACGCGTGGATGTGTATGCCATATGGTTGGGGCATTGGGAGGAATGCACGACAACCTACCTTCGTCGTCCTCGCCCCCCTTAGGGTGACCCCTACTAAAAAACTTTAATTGCCTATTTTGACTGACATGACCACATAGTTCAAAGTTTTCGTTCGTAATACTGTATTTAATTTCGGCGACTGTTAATGGTTGCCCCTGAGAATAGCCCCCTGAATATTTGCGACGTCTTCTGCGACGTCTTCTGCGACGTTTAGTGCGACGAATCAAGCGACGTCTTCTGCGCCTTATAGTTCCTCTCAACCTTCTTGTTCTCCTTTTCATTATACACTATACAAATAAAAAATATATCACATAGGTTCTCTCGTCACCACCGTGGACTCCATATCATCGTATACCCGCACGCTTGCGGATCCACGCGCGCCAGCTCCCCCGTAGAATCTATTTCCAAATCTTCCGCATCATCGCAAGAAGGTAAAGCTTTGCGCAAATCCATGCCTACCCCATAATCAATACCTGCCTCTTCCAACCCCTGCTCAGCCCTGCGCGCCTGTGTGTAAATTGTATCCCCCAGTTCATTGGTCAACGCACTATACCCATTTCTCTCGAGTAAATGACGTAATCTCCACCAAGGGCTCGTCATATCTTTGTTACTCTCCTCGATAAATGCAGCAACAGCGGCATCCACCCTATCCAACGGAATCGCACTCTTCCTAATAGCCACAATTTCTCTCGTCAACTCTTGAATAGCAGCCGTAATTTCAGGTTTCTCTCGGTGATTCGTGCGTCGCACGAACCTCCAGCCAAATTTGTGATACAGAGTAATCACGGGAGCCAAGGCTTCCAAACGTATCCGCGAAAATCCCCGCTCTGCGCAAAACTCCTGTATCCGCCGCAACATTGCACCCCCCACATGATCTTTCAACCCTGATCGGCGATCCATGGGATGGGCAAGCGCGGCACATATCAATGTTAAATGCAAGGTTCGTTTATTTTCTTTGTTTAGAAAGGCAAAACCACGCACAGTTTCGCCCGAAGTCGCCACCACTACCCAATCACTTTCTACAGAATCGGCCAGAATACACGTTCTCTCGACCTGACGACGACAATAAGTTTTCATATTGGTATAAAGAATATCTAGCAAGGAGCGCGTTCCCACCATCGCCCCCCAAATATCACATTGTGGATAAATGGTGATCATGTTTCTATAATAATATCCCATACTAAAAAAAATTCAATTTTTATTTCTCTCAATAATATATAAATGGGATTAAGGAATTCGAAAAAGAAAAAGACCCCCGCGCAGCGAGAGGCAGCTGCAAAAGCCGCTGTTGATAAAGCTGATAAAAAATACGCAAAAACACTCGCAACACTCGGAAAACCAGGAACCCGATTCACCTCTGATGATCATTTCCGCAAAAAGCAACGACAGTCACTTGACAGGGGGAGAGAAGCGCAAATGGCTCAAACGG
>CAZXNP010000264.1:1759-3470 GCA_964642035.1 uncultured Anaerolineales bacterium
AAAAAGCAACGACAGTCACTTGACAGGGGGAGAGAAGCGCAAATGGCTCAAACGGCAAAGAGATTTAAAGCAAAAACGGTGAACGGCGCCGCTTGGAGCGGTGGACGTCGCCGCAGAAGCCACCGCCGCAGACGCAAAACCCGGCGCCGCCACCACCGCCGCAGACGCAAAACCCGGCGCCGCCACCACCGCCGAAAACGCAAAACACGGCGTCGCCATCGTCGCCGCCGCTAATGCCATTAAATAAAACTTTCTATATATATTGTATATGGCAACAACATATATACCCCCACCAACAGCTTTCCAAAGACAGAAAACAGCTCCCAAATCCCCTACCAAACCCAAGAAACCGAAAATGCGGCGCGCAAAGAGTGCTCCAGTAGGGACCAAGAAGGAACGTGAAGCAGAAAAACGTCGCGCGCGTGAAAGATGGCAACAGGCAATATTTAGGGCTGCTGCGCTCCATCGCGAAGATAGTTTGAAAGGACTGCGCGGCGGGCGGAGACAAACACGTAAAAAACGCGGCGGGACAACGTGTCCCCCGCCAGGCGTCCAAAGTATGGTGCATTGGAGACCGGCAGTATGTGATGGTGATAAAAATATAGAAAAATGTTGTCCTCCCAATAATACGTGTAGAGATGACAAATGCATACCACCAGCGTCTGCATTATCGCCGCGAGCACGGATAGCAAGAGCTAAAGCGCGGGCGAGAGCAGCACAACTTGCCAGAACTCGTGCCCGTTTGCGAGCTTTGCGAGGCTCTGGCAAAACCCGACGGCGGCGCAAACGCAGACGCAGACGCAAACGCAGACGCAAAACCCGCCGCCCCAAACGCAGGCGCAAACGCAAAACCCGCCGTGGCGGCTGGGGTCCGGCAGTAACGCCGAATAGTATAATGCCACGCGGACCTTGGACACCCCCCAATCGTCCGCTGGCTCCCCTGCGTCCTCTGCGCCCCCTGCGCCCCTTGGGCGCACAATTCATTCGCTAATATTATTTAAAGTTTGCATAAATAATATTACAATGTATAAAATCAGAGCCATGTGTCGTTATGAAGATGTCTGGATTTCCAGTTCCGATCTCCACCATTTGTTCTCTCAATTAACTGAATCCACAGAACTCCCCGAAGAACAGTATAAAAAATGGTTCGCAGAAATAGTAGAAAACCCCTGTGTAACCATGTTCGCAGTCATAGAATCGCCCGGAAGATATCCCAAACTTGTGGGATTTGGAACCCTTTGGACGCAACCAAAATATTATCGCAATAATGGCAAAAGTGGACATATAGAAGACATCGTCATCGACAAAGAACATAGAAACGAAGGACTCGGCAAAGATCTTGTAAAACATATCATGGATTACGCAAAAAATACGGGCTGCTATAAAGTCCAATTACACTGCTCCAAAGAAATGCAACCATTCTACGAGAAATTGGAAATGACCCATACAACGCAGGGGATGTCCACCCATTACTGATTAACGGAAAAAAATAGGACGCCCCTCCCATTTTAATTCCACCCGTCATTATTTAAAATTAGCGCTCGAAGGTGAAGCGAGCGTGACCGAAGCGGTCGCAGACGCGGTTCATGAAGCGCTCCTCCTCAGCGCCGTCCCCGCCCCGCTCCTGAATATTATGAATACCGCGCAGCAGAGCGCCGTAGTCAAGATGGTCATCCAGAGTATGCCATTCGTTATATTCCTCGGACAGCTT
>CAZXNP010000265.1:0-3467 GCA_964642035.1 uncultured Anaerolineales bacterium
GGGCGGAGTGGCGTAGACACACCCCGAGCGCGAACGACGATCCGCACCGGCACGGCCACGTCCTAGAGGCGGTCGTAGACAGCCGCCTCCCCAAGGCGGCGAATGCTGGCCAGGAGCATGGCCGGCGAAGTGCCGCACCCCGCGGCCCGGCGCCTGAGCCACGCCCCCGGCCGCCCCCAACCCGACTCCGGGGCAAGGTGCACGGCCAATCGGGCCGTGGCGGCCATGGCAAGGGCCAGGGGCCACCCCGTGACGTTCCGGGTCAAGAGGCGGCTACGCCGCCGCACCGCCTCCCTCTCCGGCGGGCCGACGAGCACCAGGCCCCGGACCAGGTCCGGCGCTCCCAAGGCCATTTCCAGGGCCACGATGGCCCCCAGGGAGTGGCCCACGATCGCCACCGGGCCAAGGCCCAGGCCTCGGGCGGCTTGGACGACGAGGCGGCCCAAGTCCCCGGGCGCCTCGGCTCCCACAACGCCGGGGCTCTCGCCGAAGCCGGGCATGTCCACGGCAATGCAGGTCCGCTCGCCGGCTACCAGGGCCATCATGGGCTCCCAGAGCCTCCGAGACGCCGCCCAGCCGTGAAGGAGGAGAAGGGGCACGGGGCCGCCAGGCGTCCCGCGGCCGCCGGCCAAGGTGTAGGCCACCCGGCCGCCGTCGACAGCCGCCCAGCCGTGCTCCCAGGTCAGGCCGGCGGCCTCACTCCCGCCGTGGGCGGCGGGCCGTGTCGAGCACCCCCTGGCGTACCTCACCGCGCATCACCTCGTAGTGATCGAAGTCTTCGGCTACAAAAGAGTTGGGGAAGACGCTGCGGGCCTCTTGCACGATGTTCCGGGTGGCGTAGCGTCTTGACACGTGGGTGAGCACGAGGCCACCCACTTCGGCCGCCTTGGCCAGCTCCGCCGCCTCCCGGGCCGTGATGTGGCTGAACCGCCGGGCCGACTCGACGTCTTCGGCCAAATACGTGCCCTCGCACACCAGGAGGTCCGCGCGGCGGGCCACGGTCACCAGATCCGTCACGCGGGCGGTGTCCCCCACCACCACAAGCTTCGTCCCCTGCTCGCGAGGGCCAAGGACGTCGTCGGGGGCGATGACCCGGCCATCGGCCAAGGTGATGGACCGCCCTTGCACAAGCTCCCGGCGCTCCGGCCCCGGCGGCACGCCGAGGGCTTCCGCCTCGGGCACCAAGAAGGGCCGCCTCGACCGCTCCTGAAACAGGAACCCGAAGCTGCCGCCTCCCCGGTGCTTGACCGGGAAGGCCACGACGTCGAGGTCCCCGGCCGTGAGAACAGGGCCAGGGGCCAGGGCCTGGAAGTGTAGTTTGAGCTTGATGCCTCCGCCCCGGAGCACCACCCCCATGAGGTCCCGCACCCGCTCCAGGGCGTAGGCCCCGGCGTAGATGGTGAGGCTCTCCGCCGACTCCCACCGGGCGAAGGTGCTAGCCAGGCCGCCCAGGCCGAGGATGTGGTCCAGGTGGCCATGGGTCAACAGCACCGTGTCCAGGTTCCGGAAACCCATTCCGGAGCGAAGGATCTGGCGCTGGGTGCCCTCCCCCGCGTCCACGAGGAATCGCCGGCCCCGGTGCACCACGAGGGTGGCCGGCAGGCCCCGGCGCACCGACGGCGCGGAGGCGGAGGTGCCCAGGGGCACGACCTCCAGCATGGGGCCCGCCCTAGGGCTTGTAGCCCGCCGGCAGGTAGATGGCCGCCGGCGGCTCGGGGGTCGGCGGCGCAGAGGTGGCCGTGGGGGTCGCCGTCCCGGGCCGCGTTCCGGTGGGGGACGCCGTCGCCGACCCGGTGGGGGACGCGGTCGGGGTGGAGGACTGCGTCGGCGTTGGACCCGTGGCGGTGGGGACCACGGCAAAGGACACCTCCGCCACCAAGGGGCTGTCCCGTTGGGCCACCAGGTCCGGCGCCGGCACCAACTGGCCGGGGGAGATGAACACGAACTCCCCCGGATAGGCCGCCGCTAGGAGGCTGTCCAGGTCGTCGGCGGCAACGCCGATCTCGCCGTAGGCCACGCCGTCACCCGTGTCCCGGGCCACGGGCCCGCCATCGTTGTAGGTGTTCTCCGCCGGCACATCGGCGGCCAGGGCCTTGGAGAGGATCACTATGCGGCCGTCTAGGAAGGACACCGAGCGCCAAGGTACCACTGGCTTGGCCGGAATGGTCTCCGGGGTTCCGTCGATGGCCACTGGAGCCGTGAGGTTGGCGTCGAGGTACTCCCCCACCCCAGCCGACGGCAAGAAGTCTAGGCTTGTCGCGGCCCCTTCGATCTCGAAGACCCCTGGCACGGCGCTCGTGTCCACGTCCTCGAGACCCGTGGCGATCCTCGCCCGGCGCTCGTAGGCCGCCGCCGCCCCGGCCCCGTCGAAGACCACCCGGACGGGGCCGGTGGTGATGGCATTGACCCCCGGCAAGCTGTACGGCGGCCCGCCGAGGTCGGCCTCGGTGAGGGTCTGGCGAATACCGAGGACCCGCACCGTCACCCGAATCTTCATCCGGTCCAGCAAGTCATCACCGGCGCCGATGCCGATGCTCTTGATGCCCAGGTAGCCGTCCTTCGCCGGCTCCGCCATCCCCATGGAGTAGAAGCGAGACCGGGCCTCCCGAGGGCCCGGATCCCACGTCACGAGGGGCTGGAAGGCCATCTCCGGCCCGGAGGAGGAGTAGAACAGGTACACGTAGCCCTCGTAACCGGGGACCAGGGGATCGGTGATCCGGACCTCCGCCGCCGGGTGCTCCCTGGCTATCCCGATGGGCCAGCCGTTGGAGTCGCGGCGCTGACCCACCAAGTCGGCCATGAAGACCACTTCGTCATTGGCGTCCAGCACACCGTCCTCGGTGGCGACGATGGCACCTCCCGCGTCCCGCTCGTCCATCTGGACCCGGAAGCGCTCCCAGGCGCCGTGGTCGTAGGCATAGGCCCACAGCTGGGATCTGGCGGCACCGGCGAAGGGCGCCAGGTCTGCCCCGGCCAGGACAATGGGCTCCGACACCCGGCCCGGCACCCCGTGGGCCCGGGCCCCCACGCCGGACAGGGCCAGGGACACCACCACAACCGAGGCCGCAGAGGTGGCGAAACGCACGGGGAAACGCATGGCTGTGTGCTCCTTGGGTGGCCGGGGCCGGCGCACCGAGGCCGATCCCGGACAGCGGCGCGCAGAGCTACCCGGGGTCGAAGCGCGCCCCAAATCGGGCCCGGCAGATATCGTACTTGGTGCCCCAGGAGGGGTCAACGCCCGGCCCCGGCACCAGGGCCCGCCGGCCGCCCCAGGTACAATGGGACCGTGGAATCGTCCCTGATCCTGGCCTCATCCTCACCGCGGCGCCGCCGGCTGCTGTCGCGGCTGGCCTCCGACTTCTCGGTGGTGGCCGCCGGCGCGGACGAGGCGCGGGTGGGCGGGGAGACGCCTGCCGCCCTCGACCCGGGTCTCGACATGCAGCACGGCGACAGCGCTGTGGGCGGCG
>CAZXNP010000266.1:0-3464 GCA_964642035.1 uncultured Anaerolineales bacterium
CGCCGAGCGGTAGACCACGCCGTCGCAGGCGAGGCGGATCATCGCATCGTGATGGCCCTGGCGGTGGCGGGGCTGGTAGCCAAGGGGGTTACCCGGGTCTTGGGGGCGAGTTATGTGGACGACTCCTTCCCGGGGTTCGAGGCCGCGGTGAACGATCTGGCGGCCGCCTCGGCGCCGGCCGGGGCCTGAGGGCGTGGACCGTTACGCCCTGGTGGGCTGGCCCCTGGCCTTCAGCCTCTCGGCGGCAATCCACCGCGCCGCCTTCGCCGCCGCCGGGGTTGCGGCGGAGTACGATCTGGCCCCCACGGCACCGGCGGAGCTGCCCGCTGTCGCTGACCGGCTGAGGGCCGGCGCCTGGGCGGGGGCAAACGTCACGGTGCCCCACAAGGTGGCCATCCGGGACCTGCTCGATGAGGAGGGCGCCACGGCCCTGGCGGTGGGGGCGGTGAACACCGTCATCAGGCTCTCGGGCGGCCGCCTGCGGGGCGAGAACACCGACGTGGAGGGCTTCGAGGCCGCCCTGGGGGCAGCGGCGCCGGAGCCGGGGGGCGGGGCCATCGTCCTGGGGGCCGGCGGGGCTGCCAGGGCGGCGATCTGGGCCCTCCTTCGCGCCGGCCATCGGGTGAAGGTAATTGCCCGGCGACCGGAGCGGTCGGCGGCCCTGATGGCGGCCATGGTGCCCGAGGAGAGCCGGATGGCCGACTCCGGGGGCTTCGAGGCTGCTCTGCTGGTGAACGCCACCCCCGTGGGCAGCCCCCACTGCCCCGGCAGCCCCTGGCCCGGCCACTGTCCCCTGCCCCCAGCGGTGGTGGACATGGTGGCTTGGCCCCTCGACACGCCCCTTCTCCAGCGGGCTCGCGGCGAAGACGTCGCCGCCGTGGGGGGCCTGACAATGCTGTTGGCCCAAGCCGCCGCCAGCTTCACGGCCTGGACCGGGCTGCCCGCGCCGCGGCAGGCAATGGCGGCGGCGGCCAAGGAGGCCGCCCGGGGCAGGGTTCTCGAGGGGGAGGCGAGGCAGTGAGGCTGCGTTTCCTCACCGCCGGAGAGTCCCACGGGCCGGAGCTCACGGCAATTCTGGAGGGCATGCCGGCCGGAATGAAGGTCGACCACGAGGCCCTGGTGAGGCTCTTGGCCCGGCGCCAGGGGGGCTTCGGCACCGGTGGCCGGTCCAAGATCGAGGCGGACGTGCCCCGGATAACCGCTGGCCTTCTCGATGGGGTCACCACCGGGGCGCCCATTGCCGTGGGCATCACCAACAGGGACCATGCCAACTGGTCCGACGTGGACATCCCGCCCCTGACGGTGCCCCGGCCGGGCCACGCCGACCTCACTGCCACGGAGAAGTATGGCTACCCGGATCTCCGGTACGCCCTGGAGCGGGCCAGCGCTCGGGAGACTGCCGCCCGGGTGGCCGTGGGGGGCCTGTGCCTGCAACTGCTGGGGCACTTTGGCATGAGGGTCGGCAGCTACGTGGTGGCCATCGGGGACGTGGCGGCTCGGCTGCCCCCAGGCGACGAGTACGATCAGCTTTTCGCCGCCGCGGAGGAGTCCGACGTGCGGTGCCCCGACCCCGAGGCGGCGGCCGCAATGCGCCTGGCAATCCAGGAGGCGGTTCGCCGCAAGGACACCTTGGGGGGGATCTTCGAGGTCGTGGCCCTGGGGGTCCCCCCGGGCCTGGGTAGCCACGTCCAGGGCGACCGGCGCCTGACGGGGCGGCTGCTGGGGGCGGCGGGCACCATCCCGGCTGTCAAAGGGGCGGAGGTGGGGCCGGCCTTCGCCAACGCGTCCCGGCCCGGCACCGAGGTGCATGACACCTTTCACCTTGCCGCGGGCCGGGTGATCCGGAACACGAACCGGGCCGGTGGACTGGAGGGGGGCATTACCACCGGTGAGGCCGTGGTGCTGCGGTGTGCCATGAAGCCTCTGTCGTCGACCCTCACTCCCCTGGCGTCGGTGGATCTGGCGTCCGGCGAGGAGGCGCCGGCCCACTACGAGCGGTCCGACTTCTGTGCCGTGCCCCGGGCGGCGGTGGTGGGGGAGGCGGTGGTTGGTCTTGTCCTTGCCGACGCCTTGCTCGAGAAGCTCGGTGGCGACAGCCTTGCGGAAATGAGGCCTCGCTTTGAAAACCTGACCCGGAGCGAGGTCGCCAGTTTCAACATGGCCAACCGGCCGTGGCGCCTTGACCGGCGCCGAGGCGGGTGACGGGTGACCTCATTGCCCCGAAGGCTGGTGCTAACCGGCATGATGGGGGCCGGAAAGACCACGGTGGGCAGTATTCTGGCACACCGTCTTGGGGTCGAGTTCGTGGACTTGGACACGGTGGTGACGGCCGCCGCCGGCGGGTCCGTGGCGGACATATTCGCCCGAGAGGGCGAGGCGGGCTTTCGGCGCCGAGAGGCGAGGGCCGTTGCCGATGTCATGGCCGAGGGAGGCCCCCACGAGGCCGTAGTGGCCACTGGCGGTTACACAATGGCCGATCCGTCTAGCGCCGCGGCCCTCGCCGCCTGGGGACCGGTAGTGTGCTTGACGGCGTCTCCAGGGGAGCTTGCTGCTCGCTTGGCCAAGTCCCCGCCGCGGCCGGCTGTGTCGGACGTCGACGAGGGTTCCATCGGCCGGCTCCTCGCTGGCCGCCGGAAGGTGTACGACCGACTGCCGATGCACGTGGCGACGGATGGCCGGGAGCCGGAGATCGTGGCGGACCAGGCCCTGGGCCTGGCGGCGGCCGTTGGTCCCCTCGCCCCGGCTGCCCTTCCGGCGGACTATGGCCGGGGCCACTACCGGCTCCTTGTGGCCCCGGGTCTGCTCGGTGCCCTGGGGCCCCTCCTGGCCGCGGAGCTGGGGCCGCGCCGGGCGGCGGTGGTCACCGACGCGGCGGTGTGCGGGCAATATGGCGGCGCCACCGAGGAGTCGTTGACGGCCGCCGGCTTCGAGGTGGCCCTAGTCCCAATACCGGCTGGCGAAGTGGCCAAGTGCCTGGCCACCGTGGGGGAGCTGTATGAAGCCTTCGCCCGCCTTGGTCTCGAGAGACGTGATTTTGTCGTGGCCCTCGGGGGTGGGGTGGTGGGCGACACGGCCGGCTTCGCGGCAGCCACGTACCTGCGGGGTCTGGCCCTGGTCCAGGTCCCGACTACCCTGCTGGCCATGGTGGACAGCAGCCTGGGGGGCAAGACGGGGGTCAACATGCCCTGGGGCAAGAACATGGTGGGGGCCTTCCACCCGCCCCGGCTGGTTGTATGCGATCCGCGGACCCTGGACACCCTGCCGGTGGCGGCCATCCGAGACGGTCTGGCGGAGATCGTGAAGGCCGGGCTGATCGGCGACGCCGACCTCCTGACTCTCCTGGAGGAGAGGGGGGCCGACGCCGTGGCGGGGCCCCCGGCCGCCCGCGCAGTGGTGCCCCCGGCCGCCCCGGTGGAGAACGAAGGGGGGGGCGCCGGGCCCCCGGGGGGCGGGGCCCCGGCGGG